>CAJAKT010000051.1 GCA_903940375.1 uncultured bacterium
CCTCAGTGGCGCGGCTCAGTTCCGCGAGTCTCATATCCGCAGCCTACGCATATGGTGAGCGGATAGTGTTACTCTCCATAAGGAGGCAGAGATGACGGCAATCGAGGTGCACGACCTGCACAAGACCTATGGCGATGTTCAGGCGGTCGACGGGGTCACGTTCGACGTGCGCGCGGGTGAATGCCTGGCACTGCTCGGACCCAATGGGGCAGGCAAGACGACGACCACGGAGATCCTCGAGGGCTATCGGCATGCTGACGCCGGCACCGTGCGGGTCCTGGGCGAGGACCCACGCACGGCAGGCCTGTCCTGGCGGGCGCGGCTCGGCATCGTCCTCCAGACGGATCGGGACCTCGGGGAACTCACCGTCCGCGAATCCGTCCGGCACTTCGCCGGCTACTTCGACAACCCGCGAGACCCGGAAGAGGTCATCGCTGCGGTCGGTTTGCAGGAGAAGGCCAGCGCGCGAAACGGCAAGCTCTCCGGTGGCCAGCGGCGACGTCTTGACGTTGCACTCGGCATCATCGGCCGGCCCGAGATGCTCTTCCTCGACGAGCCCACTACTGGCTTCGATCCCGAGGCTCGACGCGAGTTCTGGACGCTCATCGAGCAGCTCAAGTCCGAAGGCACGACCATCCTGCTGACCACCCACTATCTGGACGAGGCGGAACGCCTCGCTGATCGCGTCGCGGTCATCGCGCGCGGGCGCATCGTCGCGTGTGACACCCCGTCGCAGATCGGCAACAGGTCCAACGCAACCGCGGTTGTCAGCTGGGCCGAAGGAGGAGCCGAGCGATCCGAGTCGACGAGCGAGCCGACCGCCTTCGTGCGGGCACTCGCGGATCGGCTCGGGGGCGAGATCCCAGAGCTGTCGGTGCACCGGCCGACCCTCGAGGACACCTACCTCTCCCTGCTTGCTGAGGACGGTGAGTCATGAGCAGCACACTCGCTTTGGGCAAGCGTCGGGTGAGTCTGGAGCTGCGTCAGTTCTTCCGCGATCGCGAGAGCGCGCTGTTCAACTTCGCGCTGCCGATGATCCTGCTGGTCATCTTCGGGTCGGTGTTCGCCGGTCAGGAGGTGGGCTTCGAGGACGTCACCTTCGCCCAGTACTTCCTCGCCGGCATGATCGCGTCCGGCATCCTCTACACCTCGTTCCAGAATCTCGGTATCGCGATCCCCATGGAACGTGACGATGGGACGCTCAAGCGCCTTCAGGGTCTGCCGATGCCCAAGGCCTCGTACTTCATCGGCAAGGCCGGCATGGTCTTCATCGCCTATGTCATCCAGGTGATCGTGCTGCTCATCGTCGGCGTCCTGTTCTACGGCGTGAACCTGCCGGACACGCCAACCAAGTGGTTCACGTTCGCGTGGGTGAGTGTGCTCGGCCTGCTCTCCTGCACCCTGCTCGGCATCGCCTTCTCGGTCGTGCCCAAGCAGGGGAAGGGGGCATCGGCGATCGTCGCGCCGATCGTGCTCGTCCTCCAGTTCACCTCGGGTGTCTTCTTCGTCTTCAACCAGCTGCCGAGCTGGATGCAGACCTTCGCCTCGTTGTTCCCGCTCAAGTGGCTGACGCAGGCGATGCGCTACGTCTTCCTCCCGGAAGGCGCCGAGGTCATCGAGGTCGGTGGCGCCTGGAACCTGGGCATGTGCGCGCTCGTGCTGGGGATCTGGACGATCGCCGGCTTCTTCATCGCGCTCAAGGTGTTCCGCTGGTCTCCACGCGGCCAGAACTGAGGGCGAGGGCGCTCCGAGGCGGCCCGCATCACGGCGAACGGCGCGAGTGCGGCAGAGGTGTCAGGCGCTGCCGGGCAGGGCTCGGGTGACGACGTCGTAGGGCAGCGTCCACGCGTCCGGCGCAAGCAGGGGCAGCAGCGCATATCCGATGCCGGTGGCGTAGGACATGTGGGCGGCCGCTTCGGTGGTGCCGGCGGGCCAGTCGGCATGGGTGCGGTGCATCTCGTCAATGAAGGTGTTGATCTCG
Organism: uncultured bacterium; assembly: GCA_903940375.1. Lineage (GTDB taxonomy): Bacteria > Actinomycetota > Actinomycetes > S36-B12 > S36-B12 > UBA10649. The sequence continues at coordinate 1,982 of CAJAKT010000051.1, forward strand.
GCTTCCTGACGGTCGCGAAGCTCCTCGTCGTGCCAGGACATGCGGATGGTCTCGGCGTAGATGGCCCGCTGGAGGTCGAGGTCAGGGTGGAGGAATTCGCGGATGTTGACGGCTTCGGCGATCGCCAGACCATGGCGGGCTTCGAGTCGCTCGGTGAAGGCTTCGTTGGCCCGGAATGCGATGGCCTGCTGACGGGCGGCTGCGTCTATGAAGAGGGCGAGCTTGCTGGGGTAGCGAATGAAGATCGTGGTCTCGGAGTGCCCCGCGGCACTGGCGATCGTCATGGTGGTGGCCGCGTCGAAGCCGAGGTGCCCGACCCGGTCGAGGGTTGCGGTGAGCAGGTCGTCGTGGATGGGATCGCCCGTGTCGAACGCTGTTCGCTGGTGGGCGTGGAGGGCTCGGGCCGTCGGCAGGCGCACAGGAGCCAGGTCGTTGAGCAGGACCCGATGCAGGCCGGTGATTTCGTCGGTGAGGTCGAGGTCTGTGGCGCCGGGGCGTCTGCCTGCCGCGATCAGGCCCAGGGCGACCATGAGCAGGTAGGCCCGGCGTGCGGCCGCGGCTCGCGTGATCTTTCCGGGGACCGGCTCGCACCACTGAGCGACGGTCGGGGCAAGCGTCGCGTCCAGGGCTTCGCGGAGCACGGGCTCGAATCGGGCCAGGACGAGCAGCTCGGCCGCAGCGAGCAAGTCCACGCTGGGCTGGGCCACGGATCGCATCACGGCGACGAAGTCCGCTTCGGATCCCGGCGCGTCGAGCAGGCCGCTGGCGGTGAGGATGTCGGTGAGGGTGGCCTGCAGGGTGGGGCCGGCGTGCGCGTGCCAGGCGGCCGCGCCGACGTCGGGCCTGGTCGGGTACCGGGTCGAGACAGCCCGAGGCGACAGGCCGGAGCGGCGGCTCACGGTCGTGGGGGCGAGCGCGCTCCAGCCGTCCTCGGCCAGGGCATCGGCGGCGACCCGGGTGATGCGCTCGCTATTGCGGAGCACGCGGGCTTGCGTCACGGCTCCTCCTGTTCGAGTTCGGGCTCGGGGGTCGCCGAGTTCGTCGGGCCGTATTCCGGTGGTAAGTGTGCAGCGTGGCCCCTGACACGCATTCTCCCGGGCACCATGGGGATGCCCGGGAGAATGCGCCAGTTGGTGCTGCTACTTCTTGTAGGTGATGGTGACGACGGCCTTACGGCCGGCCGCGCCGGTCTCCTTCGCGATGCCGTCGCCGCGGGTGACACTCACGCCCTTGACCCCGATCGACTTCAGGTAGGACGCGACGGCCGTGGCGCGCTCCAACGACAACTTCTCGTCGTTGCTCGTCGTTGCCGTTGGCTGGACGTACCCGACCGCGACGATCTTCGTCGTGGCCTTGCCGCGGCCAGCAGCGAGTGCTTGCAGCGACTTCTTGTCCGCTGCGTCGAGCTTGGGTGACAGTGCACTGAAGTAGACCGTGGCCTCCGCCGTGCGGACCTTCGCGGTCTTCACGGCAGGGGCCAGGACCTGCACGCCCAGTGACAACGACCGGACGGCATCGTTGGGCGCCAGGCCGTTGGTCTGCAGGGTGTGCCGGCCGGCCTGGATATCCAGCGGCAGCGGGACGCTGCCGCGGAACGAGCCGTTCGCGTCGGTCATTACCGTGCCCAGGTAGCGCGGCTCGCTGAACACGTACAGCTTCACCTCGCTGTTCGGCTTGAAGCCGGTGCCCTCGGTGTAGGCCGTGCGGTCCTGCTCCAGGATCAGCGCACCATCCGGAGTCACGCCCAGCGGCTTGTCGTTCGCCGTGCGACCGACCAGGCGCATCGTGAAGCCATCGCCGGTCACGTCAAGACCGGTCGCATCCTTCGGGGCGTCGGGCTTGACGGTGACCTGCGCCGGCTGCCCATTCACCAGCATGACCGACCCGCCAAGGGGCACCCCGCCCGCTGGCAGGTTCGGGTTCGAACCGGGCAGTTCCGGGCCCAGATCCGGTGTCGCCGGCGTGGACGCGGTCGGTGTGGGGGTCGGTGCGGGAGTGCTGTCCGACCCGCTTGACGACCCACCGCCGCTGTCCGGGACAGCGGGAGCCACCGGGGTGACGGTCACGGCCGCGGACTCGGCACCGTCGCCGATGCTGTTGACGGCGCGGAGCTTGATCGAGTACTGAGTGCCGTTGGTCAGGCCGGGAATCGTGACCGGGCTGGTGGTAACAGCGGGGCTCAACGCAGTCCACGCGCCGCCATCGACCTGGTACTTGTAGTTGGTGATCGGCGAGCCACCGATGGCGCCAGCGGTGAACGCCACCGACGCGGTGCCATCGCCTGGCGTGGCCGTCAACGACAGGGGCGCACCCGGAATGGCCAGGAACCTGATCTTGACGACCCCGGCGCCTCCCGCGCCGCCAGCTGTCTGGGTGTATGCATACTGGGAAAGGTTACCGGGGGCGGGGGTGTTGCCGGTGTAGGCGCGGGTGGCAGCGCCGCCGCCACCACCACCGCCAAAACCAGTCGTGCCGTTAGCCGTTAGTCCAGAACTCGTGCTGCCGTCAGCGCCGCCGCCGGAGCCGCCGTTGGAAGAACAGGCATCCTTGGGCGTGCCGCCGCCGCCGCCGCCGCCGTACACGGTGCTGATTCCCGCGAAGAGGCCCA
>CAJAKT010000052.1 GCA_903940375.1 uncultured bacterium
GATCCGTCGAAACGACGATGCACCTGCTCAGACGATCCTCGTGGGAGATCTCGAAGTCGACGTCACGGGCCACACCGTCAAGCGAGGTGGCGAGGTCCTGTCGCTGACACCGTTGGAGTTCGACCTACTCGTGTGCCTCGCGCGCAAGCCGGGCCAGGTGTTCACGCGCGAGGTGCTGCTGCAGGAGGTCTGGGGCTACCGTCATGCGGCGGACACACGCCTGGTCAACGTCCACGTGCAGCGGCTCCGCGCCAAGGTCGAACGTGACCCGGAGCATCCCGACATCGTCCTCACCGTTCGTGGTGTTGGCTACAAGGCGGGCCCGGCGTAGTCGCTGGCAGCACCTCGATGACCCGCATCCTCATGGCCGTCTCCCGCTTCTTCCTCGCTGTGCCTCGGGCGATAGCGCGCATCTGGCGTCGGTCGCTCTGGCTGCGCGTCACCCTGACGACGCTGGTGCTGTCGGTGATCGTCGTGGGTGTGCTGGGAATATCGCTGCTATCGCGGGTTACATCCGGTCTGCTCGATGCCAAGGACCGGATCAGCATCGGTGAGGCCTCTGCCGGTCTCGGTGAGGCACAGCGAATCCTCGATGCGGCTGATACCGGCCCGTCGACGCCGTCGGCCTCGAGACTGGTCGACAGCGTCGTGAGTGCGCTGGCCGCGCGCGCCGGTTCGCCATCGACATTCGACGTGCTGCTGCTGTCATCGCAGCCGAGCGGCAATGCACCCGAGCGCGGCACGAACCTCGTCGCCGAGACGAGCGTGCCGGCATCGCTGCGCACGGCCGTGGTCGAATCGCAGCGACAGTCGTGGACGTACACCGAGATCCAGTTCCTCGACGGTCGCACGACGCCGGGTCTTGTTGTCGGAGCACCTCTTCTGGTGCCGACTGTCGGCCCATACGAGCTGTACTACCTGTTCCCGCTGACGCAGGAGCAGGCGACTTTGGATCTCGTCCGCTCCTCTGTGATCACGACCGGGGTGCTGCTGGTCCTGCTGCTTGCTTTCGTCGCCTGGCTGGTGACACGGCAGGTCGTCGTGCCCGTCCGCGCGGCCTCGCAGACGGCAGCACGGCTGGCGGAGGGCAATCTCGCCGAGCGCATGAAGGTCAGCGGTACTGACGACCTGGCCCGCCTAGCGACGTCGTTCAATGCGATGGCGGCCAGCCTCGCGCGGCAGATCCGTCAGCTCGAGGAGCTGTCCCGGGTGCAGCAGCGCTTCGTATCCGACGTCTCGCACGAACTGCGTACGCCATTGACGACGATCCGCATGGCGGCAGACGTGGTGTACGACGATCGCGACGTGCTCGATACCCCGACGGCGCGCGCTGTGGAGTTGTTGCAGAACCAGCTTGATCGGTTCGAGGCGCTCCTGGTCGATCTGCTGGAGATCTCGCGATTCGATGCGGGCGCGGCTGTTCTCGACCTTGAGCGCGTTGACCTCGTGGGACTCGTCCAACGGGCTATCGACGGCGCGCAGCCGCTCGCCGAGCGCGCTGGCCTGGACTTGCGGCTCATCACGACGAAGGAGACCTGTCCGGTCGACTGCGACCCGCGCCGGGTCCATCGCATCGTGCGCAATCTCATCGAGAACGCGATCGAGCATGGTGACCTTCGCGGCGTCGATGTCTCGGTAGCCGAGGGTCCTGATGCGGTGGCGGTAACCGTGCGTGACTTCGGCGTGGGGCTCCGTCCGGGTGAGGCAGCGCTCGTCTTCAACCGCTTCTGGCGAGCAGATCCGGCTCGAGCCCGCACGACGGGCGGGACGGGACTGGGCCTGTCGATCTCACTCGAGGATGCACGGCTGCATGGCGGCTGGCTGGAGGCGTGGGGGGCGCCTGGCAAGGGGGCCTGCTTCCGCATGACGCTGCCGCGCGATCGGGTCATCGGGATCACGGAGTCGCCGCTCCCGCTGGACGTGGACGGCGACGACGTCGACGGTGAGGCTCTGCCCACGGAGGGTGTGCGGGATTCAGCGGAACGCGACGACACCTCCGCGTCTCCTGCGGCAACGTTCGTCATCAATGGCGGGGAGCGGCGATCGTGACGGGCCACGTGAGCTTCGTGCGTCGGGCAGTGGGCTTACTGGCCGTGCTGGTGGTGGCATCGGGCTGTGCCACGGTGCCGTCCTCCTTCTCCGCGCAGGTTCCCACGAGCGGGCCCATCGAGCAGGGCGAGCAGGTGGGCGTCGACCCCGAGGACCAGTTCATCCGCGTCATCGCCCGCGAACCCCGCCCGGGCATGAGTCCGACTCAGGTGGTCCAGGGTTTCCTCGATGCCTCGGCATCGTTCGACGGCGACCACGCGGTGGCCCGGCAGTACCTGACGCCGGCGGCCAGCACCGGATGGGAGACGGGCGCTGGGGTGTCCGTCTACGACGGAGCGGCGGCACTCAGTGAGCAGGGCAGTGCGGTTGTCCTGACAGCGGCGGAGTCCGGCCGGATCGCCAGCAATGGCCGGTACGAGGTGGCGGGTCCGGCGGCGGAACTCAGCCAGACGTTCGGGCTCACGAGGATCAATGACGAGTGGCGCATTGCCGAGCTGCCGCAGGGCCTGCTCCTGTCGCAGTCAGACGTCGACCGTGCCTTCCGCAGTTTCGCGGTCTACTTCTTCAACCCGGATTTCTCCACACTCGTCCCGGATCCGCGGATGGTCCCGGTCATCGGCCCGGGCCTCGCGACGACTCTGGTCCGCGGACTGGTCGCCGGGCCGAGCGACTGGCTGCAGCCGGCTGTCCGCACAGGATTCCCCGCCGGAGTGAAACTGAACATCGACGCCGTGCCGGTTGAGTCGGGAGTGGCCCGCGTCGATCTGACGGCAAATGCCCGCCAAGCCGATGACGAGACCCGGCAGGCCCTATCGCAGCAGATCGTGTGGACTCTGGGGCAGCTCCCAGACATCCAGTCCGTGGAGATCAGTGCCGGGGGGCAGCCGCTGCTGGTGCCAGGAGCGCCGTCACCACAACCACGAGATGCATGGCCCGCTGTTGATCCCAACGGTCTGCCTGCCGGTTCGGCCGGGTATTCAGCCCGTCCCGACGGTGTCGTTCGGCTGATCCCCGGTGGTGTCCGTCCGGTACCGGGCGGAGCGGGTGCTGGCGAGATAGCTCTCATCGACATCGCGATCTCCCATGACTCTCAGTCCATCGCCGGGATCGATCCCGCTGGTGCGGTATGGGAGGCACGCATGCTTGAGGGTGCGCCCCTGATCCGTATCCGCGAGGCCGCCTCCCCGACCGGGGTGGCCTTCGACCAGTCGTCCGTGTGGGTCGTCGATGCGGAGGAAGGGCTGCTCTCGGTGAGTGGCGACGGCACCTCCGTCCCGATCACGGTCGCCGGCCTGAGCAAGCGGACCGTCCTCATTGCGGCGATCCCGTCCCGTGACGGCACCCGTGCCGCCCTTGTCGTGCGGCGGGGCCCCCGGACGGGACTGCTGCTGGCCCGTGTCATCCGCACCGCGGGCAGTACGACGCGCATCACCGTGGATGCGCCGATCCGGATCGAATCGCGGCTCGCGGAGGTGCTGGACGCGGCGTGGTCGGGGGCGGACACCCTGTCGGTGCTGGGCAGTGAGAGTGCGGGGACGGTGCAGGTCTTCGATGTCTCGATCGCGCGCGGGTCATCGACCTCGCAAGGAACGCCGGAGGCGCCGGTTACCGTGGCGGCTGCGCCGGGCCTGCCGACACTTGTCGGGGCCGCCGATGGCCTGGTCTACGAGTTCACGGCCGGAGCGTGGGTGGAACGGGTGCGGGGTTCCTCGCCGGCCTACCCCGGCTAGGTCCGGTGGCAGCCACGGCGGCGATCGCGTCGACTCGCATCCCGGCGATGGTCAGGGTGCGGAGTGCCTCGCTCATCGTGGCCCCGGTGGTCACCACGTCGTCGATCAGCAGGACAAGGCTGCCGGCGTCGCTTGGGCGGGTCGGTCCCGCTGCCCGGAAGGCACCGATGATTCGGGTCCGTCGCTCGCTTCGACTCAGTCCCTTCATGGGCAGATAGGCCGGCCCTGGCCGCAGGCGGCGCTCGACGCGAGTCGGCAGGCCATCTCGGGATAGGTCTCTAGCGGCCGATCGGGCTACGGCGCCGAGGGCATCGAATCCACGCGGGGCATGCCGATGGCTGGGGACGGGAACAAGCACGCAGCGCGCCGGCCGGTGCAGCCGGGCCGCGGCGAGTGCCGCGTCGGCCAGCAGGCGTCCCAGCATGGGCGCGAGACTGCGGCTGCCTCGTTCCTTGTACTCGAGGATCGCCTCCCGCGTCAGTCCGTCGTATGGCGATGCCGCGTGCAGCGGGATGGCCAGCCCCGCCAGGGGAACGGACCGGACCCCGCCGCGCAGCAGTGCCAGGCACTCGGGGCAGAGGACCGAGCCGGGGGTGTGACAGCCCAGACAGGTGCGGCCAAGCACCAGATCGAACACCTCGACGAGCAGGGCGGGCGGTGGCATGAGCCCACAGTGGCCCGGCCGGGTCGATTGGTGGTCGGCGATCCGCAGGCTGTGGACGGCCGACCGCGCGACTGGGACGCGGCCGCGCCACGCGACTGGGAGAAATGGCGAATCCGCCCCGATTCCCCGCGGTTCTTGGCCGTTTGTCCCGCATTGCGGGAGAAACGGGGAAGGAAACGGGCGAATCGGGCTCTTGTTGGCCATTTCTCCCGGTGCGGCGTCCCGGTGCGGCGTCCCGGTGCGGCGTCCCGGCAGGTCAGCTCGGCAGTGACGTGAGGCCCTGCCGCAGTCCGATGACGACGGCCTCCGCGCGGGACTTCGCCTGCAGCTTCTCCAGGATGCTGCGGACGTGGTTCTTCACGGTGTTCTCGCTGATGCCCAGATCGATGGCGATATCGCGGTTCGACTGGCCCTGGGTGAGGTGGCCCAGCACATCGCGTTCGCGTCGCGTGAGTTCCGGCCCGAGGTACGCGCCCCGCGGGTCGGCGAGCCGGGATGCGGCGGCCAGGCCTTCGGGCGTCAGGGTGCCGATCCACGAGTCGCGACGCTCGCCGCGCTGTGCAGCGAAGCGCGGGAAGACGTGGTTGGGCACCTGGAAGCCCACGTTGCGAGCGGTCTGCCGCGAGGCGTCGTTGCCGACGAAGGCGTACCAGGTGATGACCTGCAGCCCGAGGGCTGAGAACGCCCAGGTGCACGCGAGCCGCAGGGCTCGGGCGGCGTGGCCGTGACCGCGGCTCCAGGGCGCAAGCAGGTAGCCGACCTCGGCGCCCCCATGCCCGTCAGGTCGAAGGTCGATGGTGCCGCCCCAGCGATCGGACGGGGGCGTGGTGATGATCCAGACGGGGGAGGCCCACCACGCCGCCCCCGTCGGCTGCTTCCCGAGCCAGTCCTGGGCATCGGTGACGGTGTAGGGGGACGGGATGGTCGTCCACATGGCATTCAGGGGGTCCTGGCAGCCCAGCGCGACATCGTCAGCGTCGGTGGGGCGGGCAATGCGCAGCGTGATAACCCCGTCGCTGAGAATCGGGGGGGCAGGGCGCTGTGCCGATGGCATGGAAGCCAGTTTGGCAGCCTGCATCTACGATGGGGAGACTGGCCACACCGGCCATGAGCGTTCGCATGCCCGAGCCGGGCACACGCATCCCGATGGAAAGGTCGCATCGCTGTGGGAGTGCTCGACAAGATCCTTCGCGCGGGCGAGGGCAAGACCCTTCGCAAGCTCGAGGGCA
>CAJAKT010000053.1 GCA_903940375.1 uncultured bacterium
CATGTCCTGGCCCTGCTGGCCGGGCATCATGTCCCGACCCTGCTGGCCGCCCATGGGACCCCCTGCCTCCGGACCGGACCGATCGCCCCGCATGTCGAAGCTCAACGTGCGGCCGCGGTCGTTGTCGGAACCGCTGACGTGACCGACGGCGAAGCCGAGCACGCCGGCTACCACGATCAGGCCGGCAGCGACCACGCCACCAACGACCTCGAGGATCGTGCGGGTATGGCTCCCGCCCGACTTCTGGGCAACCGGGGCGACGGGTGCGGCGATGGGCTGCTGGTCAGCCAGCTGCAGAGCCTCTGTCGGGGTCGCATCGGGGGTCTGGCCCGGATCGGTGGTCTCGCTCATGGTCGTCTCCTTCGGTACCGCGTCTCGGTAGGTCCCACCATGCCGGTCCAAGGTCAGACGGTCATCCGTGCCATGTTCGAGGAATGTCAGGACCCCGGTGGGTCAGCACGCACCCCAGAGGCCGGCGTCCTGAGCCTGTGCTGCTCGCTGGGCAGTGCTGAACTCGGCCCGCCAGGCATACGGCGTCGCGCCGTACTGACGCTCATAGGCGAAACCACCAGCCACCGCGTCGAGATTGAACAGTCGTTGGGCGCCGCCCGGCAGGTCCTGCCACACATATGCGAGGGTCCGGCCGTACTTGTCGGTCATCCCCTGCGAACCATCGAACTCAAGGGTGACGGCCTGACCCGTGAGAGCAGCCTTGGCGAAGTCAGAGGCCTCCGGACCGAAGCACTCGATCGGTGAATTCGGCTTGACGGTCTCTGGCGTATTGATGCCGATCATCCGGACGGTGACGTCCTGACCGTCGACACGGACATGGACGGTGTCACCGTCCACCACCCGCTCAACGGTGCCCGCAGCCGTCGGACCCTTGGGCCGAAGCCCGGAGTCCGACGTCGGTGCTGTCACGGAGCTCGCCGTCGACCCCGAGCACGCCGTGACGACCGAGGTGAGTAGAAGTGCCGAGACGACGACTACCGGCTGACGAGATCGCATGCTCTGACCGTACCGGCGGGGCTGACAATCATGGACCGGCCGTGATCAGCCACGAGCGGGTGCAAGACTCTCCCCGTGGCCAAGAAGCACGAGTCAGCACCGAAGCGCCGGAAGAGCGACAGCGCCGTCGAGCGGGTGCCCAAGGCCCTGTACGAGAAGGAGCTGTACCGCCTGCAGGCGGAACTCGTGCGGCTGCAGGAATGGGTCCGGCTCGAAGGAGCCCGCGTCGTCGTCGTCTTCGAAGGACGCGATGCGGCCGGCAAGGGGTCTGCCATCAAGCGGGTGACCCAGTACCTCAATCCCCGCGTCGCGAGCATCGTCGCCCTCCCCACCCCGAGTGACCGCGAGAAGACGCAGTGGTACTTCCAGCGCTACGTCGAGCAGTTGCCGGCAGCCGGGGAGATCCGGCTGTTCGATCGCTCCTGGTACAACCGGGCAGGGGTCGAGCGGGTCATGGGCTTCTGCACACCGGACGAATACCGACGCTTCCTGCATCAGACACCGATCTTCGAGCGTCTCCTCGTCGAGGACGGTGTCATCCTGCGCAAGTACTGGTTCAGTGTCAGCGATGCCGAGCAGGAGGCCCGGTTCCAGTCTCGGCTCCGTGACCCCATGCGCCAGTGGAAGCTCTCGCCCATGGACCTGGAGTCCATCACTCGCTGGGAGGACTACTCACGCGCGAAGGACGAGATGCTCGTGCACACCGACATCCCGGAATCGCCGTGGTACGTCGTCGAGGGCGATGACAAGCGACGCGCCCGTCTCAACATGATCCATCACCTCCTCTCGACGATTCCCTACTTCGCGGCAACGCGTCCGCCGCTCGACCTCCCGCACCGACCCGGCCCCACGGGCTACGAGCGCCCACCGCGCGAGTTGAGCCACTACGTCCCGGACTACGCAGCCGAGTTGATCGCTGCTCAGGAAGCCTGATCCGATACCCCCTATGTGAGACAACAGAAGAACCTGCGTCTGACGGCCGGGATCGCTCTCGCCTGCCTGCTGGCGAGCCTGCCGGTCTCCGCCGGCGCTCGGCCCGCCGACGTCAATGCACCGTCGTACGCGACCTACACCGACATCCCCGTCCAGGAGACAGGTCGCGTCGAGGCCGTCCTCGACGGAGACACGTTCCGCTTCATTGAGGACGGCACCAATGACTGGGTCAAGATCCGCCTCCTCGGGGTTAACACTCCCGAGGTCACGGGCTTCAACAACATCCACTTCGCGGAGAACATGTGCGGGGGCCAGGAAGCACTTCGGCTCCTGAACAGCATCATCCCCAAGGGCAGCCGCGTGCAACTGCGCGCCAACAGCAAGGACTCCAGCAATCGCGGACGCAGCCTGCGCTACGTGTTCGCGCTCAACCAGGCAACCGGTCAGTACGACATTGACGTGCAGGAGGCGATCGCCAGATCCGGTCTCGCGATGTGGTTCACCATCGACACCGAGGCGGCGCTGTCCTATCCGTACCGGCTGATCGTCGGAGAGGCACAGCGGGCGGGACGGGGCATCTGGGACCCCGACCACTGCGGTCCACGCGAACAACCTGCCGCCAATATCAAGCTGACCGTGAGCTGGGATGCCCCCGGTATTGATCAGCAGAACCTGAACGGCGAATTCGTCATCGTCCGCAATGTCGGCACGAGTAACGCTGATCTCTCCGGTTGGCTGCTGCGTGATTCGAGCCTGACGTCCTGGTTCTCCTTCCCGGCCGGGAGCCTCCTCGCGCCGAATGACTATCGCGTCGTGCACGTCGGCAGCGGCAGTCCTGGGTCGCCATCACCGCGTGACCTCTACATGAACTCGTCGGAGCCGCTCTTCCCGAACACGCAGGACGGCAGGTTCATCGGTGACGGCGCGTATCTCCTCGACCGCAAGACGGCAGTGCGTGCGTTCGACGAGTACCCCTGCATCACGGACTGCACCGATCAGCTGGGGCGAGTTGTGCTCATCACGAAGGTGAATGCCAGATCCCGCAGTCCGATACCCGCCCGTGCTGCGAACGAGGAGTACATCCAGCTGACCAACACCGGGGGAACTGAGGTGTTGCTGGACGGCTATTACCTGCGTCGCCAGGTTTCGACCTACCCTTTCCCGCCCAACACTCGCATTCCGCCAGGCGCGAGGCTCACCGTCCGCATCGGGACAGGCGTGCCCTCGCCGACGGTCCAGTACTGGGGACGCACGTCGACGCTGCTCAGTGACAGACATGACACCGTGGACCTGCTGTCGAATCAGAATGTCCTGATCAGCCGGAAGCGCTGGTAGCGCTCACACCCAGCGATCCCCGGTCACGTCGGTGAGATGGTGGACGGGGTCGTGGACCAAGTAGCGGACGAACGACTCAACCGTGAACACGGCACCATCGCTGCGGAGCCCCGTGCGCTCCCACGCCGCCTCGGGCACGACTGCGACCGCCTGCGCGAATTGCTGCGCGGCCGCTGACAGTGCATCGAGAACCTCATCAGGATCCTGAGACGCGTAGTCGTCCGCTATCGCCGTCGCATCCTGATCCCAGTTCGCGAAGCTCGGAGCATCCTCGTCGAGCATGAGCTGCACACGGTAGGTCGCCAGGCCGAACACATCGCGAACGTGGCAGGAGTACTCGAGCGGGGACCACACCGCGGGTGCCGGCCGCAGGCGGATGTCATCGCGGTCACGTACCGCCACGACCCACCTGTCCCCGACCGCCGCGATGAGATCGGCCAGAGCAGAGCGATCCGGTGAGGAACAGTCGAAGCCGCACTCTGGGCACGGCTCGCGCAGGACCCACGTCCAGTCCTTGCTGTCGGGCGCTGGCTGCCTGATCATCCGCCAAAGGTAAGGCCATGCCCCTACCGTGGATGCATGAGTGGCCACACTGGGATGCACTACCTGCGGCACTACGACCGCACGAACCTGCGTGGCGACCTCATGGGCGGGCTCACGGTCACGGCATACCTGATTCCGCAGGTGATGGCGTACTCAACCCTGGCGGGACTGCCGGCGCAGACCGGGCTGGTGGTCGTTGTCGTGGCCATGACGATCTACGCCCTCCTCGGCTCCTCCCGTCTGCTCTCGACCGGTCCGGAGTCGACGACGGCGCTCATGACGGCGGCGGTACTCGCACCGATGGTGGCCGGCGATGCCACCCGCTATGCAGCCCTCGCAACCCTGCTTGCCCTCTTGGTGGGTGTCTACGCGATCGCGTCCGGGCTGTTGCGCTTCGGCTTCATCGGCGATCTGCTGTCCCGGCCGGTACTCATCGGCTACATGGCCGGGGTCGCCGTCATCATGATCACCAGCCAACTCGGCAAGGTCACCGGCGTCGACGTCGCCGGCGAATCATTCCTTCAGGACATTCAGTCCTTCGCGGGCAATGTGACAGTTGGCGGCATCTCCTGGCCAACAGTCACCATGGGCCTTTCGGTCGCCGTCCTGCTCCTTGTCTTCACGCCACGTTTCCCGCGCATTCCCGTCCCCTTGATCGTGATGCTGCTCGCCACCGGTGTGGTCTCCGTCTTCAACCTTGCCGAGCAGGGGATCAAGACGGTCGGGACCGTGTCGTTCAGCGGAATGCACCTCGGCCTACCGTCCCTCGAGTCGGGGGATGTCAGCCTCATGCTCCTGCCCGCGCTGGGAATCTTCGTCGTCGGCTACACCGACAATCTGCTGACCGCACGCGCATTCGCCGGGCGCACGGGTGCACGCGTGCACAACAACCAGGAGTTCCTCGCGATGGGTGCGGCGAATATCGGCTCGTCCCTTGTCGGCGGCTTCCCCGTCAGTTCGAGTGCCAGCCGCACTGTCATCGCCCAGGCGAGCGGAGCACGTACGCAGCTGTATTCACTCACCGCGGCCGCCCTCGTCATCGTGTCGGTACTGGCCTTCGGCCGGGTCATTGCAGCATTTCCGGCGGCGGCACTCGGTGGTCTGGTGATCTATGCAGCGATCCGTCTCGTCGATGTTGCGGAGTTCCGTCGACTGTGGGCGTTCCGACGACGCGAGTTCCTGCTGGCCATCGCCGCCACGCTCGGCGTGCTGCTGTTCGACATCCTGTACGGCGTCCTCGCAGCGGTCGCAATCTCCATCATCGAGATGCTCACGCGTGTCGCACGCCCGCACAATGCGGTGCTCGGGCAGAGTCCCGAGGTCGCGGGCTGGCACGACGTGGATGACTACGCACACGCGACACAGATCCCCGGACTCGTCGTCTTCCGCTACGACTCACCGCTCTTCTTCGCCAACGCCGAGCATTTCACGCGGCAGTGCCTGGCTGCCATGCACGCCGCGCAGCCGCCTGCGCGCTGGCTCCTCATCAATATGGAGGGCAACACCGAGGTCGACATCACCGGCGTGGATGCGCTGGAGTCGGTGCGTGCGCAGTGCGAATCCGCAGGGGTGGTGCTGGCGCTGGTGCGCGTCAAGCACGAAGTCATCGAGGCCCTGATGGTGCACGGAGTCGGCGACCGGATCGGTGCCGACCTCATCTACCCCACCCTGCCGACGGCGGTGGCGGCATATGCGGCGTGGAGCGCCGACCAGCCGGAGTCCTAGTCGGAGCGGTTGGCCTTCTCCTGGCGCACTCGCTCCTCGATGGCCATCGCCTCCTCGGGCGTGGGGGCGCTGCCGCCCAGACGCGCCGGGATCCACCAGGCACCCGGGGGCTTGTCGGGATAACGGGCGATCGATTCGTCGAGCAGCTCCTCGAGCCGCAGATGAAGCTCTTCGGTCACCACGTCGGCATCGGCGCCACGCGGCACGGGGATGGGCGCACCCACCGTCATCACGATTGGCTTCCCGCGCGAGAAGTCCTTGACGTTGTATGAGAAGAGCCGGTGACCACCGAAGATGATCATCGGGATCAGTGGCACGTTGGCGGTGCGGGCCATCCGGACGGCACCGTTCTTGATCTCCTTGATCTCCAGGGAGCGGCTCATCGTGGCCTCGGGGAAGACCCCGACCAGCTCGCCCGCCTTGAGGGCCGCCACCGCATCGCGGAAGGCTGCCGAGCCGGCGTCGCGGTCGACGGGAATGTGCTTCATGCCGCGCATGAGCGGGCCCGCCACGGGGTGCTTGAAGATCCCGTCCTTGGCCATGAACCGAACAAGACGGTGCCCGACCTTGTCGGCCGGGATACCGCCCAGGGCGAAATCGAGGTAGCTGGTGTGGTTGATCGCCAGCACGGCACCGCCAGAACGCGGGATGTTCTGCTCACCGACCACGTCGATTCGCAGGCCGAGCCCGGCGAACAGGGTGCGCGCCGTCATGACGATCGGACGGTAGACGGGATCACTCACCGAGGATCCCGGAGGGGTGGGGTCTGGTGAGCATGTGCCAACCGTAGTCGGCAACCCAGTGGCTGCCGATCGAATCTCGGACCGTCAGACGGTGGCCGAGGCGTCGTAGCGGCGCGCCGGGGCATGCGCGTCGAGCAGGGCGTGCACCTCGGACGAGCGGTAGCGACGGTGCCCACCCAGGGTGCGGATGCTCGTCAGCTTGCCGGCCTTCGCCCAGCGGGTGACCGTCTTGGGATCCACGCGGAACAGGGCTGCCACCTCGGCGGGCGTCAGCAGGTGCTCAGTCTCGATAGTGGCGCTCATGAATCCCTCCCAATCGTGGGCCGGAGCCCGCGTTACGTCCGATTTGGACATATTTGGAACTCTTGCACCGGCTTCGGCCCGCAGCAAGCGCAAATGACCGCAATAGCCACTCTTTATCCCATCCATATGCCCTCTTGACCGGCGCCCGCCCTAGGGTGACCGGCATGAACCCATGGGGTGCCTTCGCCGGGCACGAGCGTGTCATCGTCGCCCAGGACCCCCTCAGCGGGGTCCGAATGGTCATCGCCCTGCACTCCACCGTGCTCGGCCCCGCCCTCGGCGGTACCCGGATGGCTGCCTACGCGGATGCCCCGGATCCCGAAGCCGCGGCCTAC
>CAJAKT010000054.1 GCA_903940375.1 uncultured bacterium
CAGGCGCACTCGTGCGCGAGGCTCGCGCACCGCACCCGGACGGCACCGAGGTGCATCCTCGGCATTGGGTGGAGGCGCTCGATGCGGTGACGAGCGGAGTGCTCGAGGACGTCGAGGCACTGAGCATCGCCGGCCAGCAGCACGGGATGGTGGCACTGGACGAGGCCGGCGAGGTCGTCCGCCCGGCACTGCTGTGGAACGACACCCGGTCGGCGCCAGATGCGCTCGACCTGATCGAGGAATTCGGCGGGCCCGAGGCGTGGGCGGATGCTGTCGGCAGTGTTCCCGTTGCCGCATTCACGGTGACGAAGGCGCGATGGATGGCCAGGGTCGAGCCGGAGAATGCCGCGCGCACAGCGCGGATGATGCTGCCGCACGACTACCTGACGTGGACGCTCGCTGGGCGTCCGGATATTGCCGCGACAGACCGTGGCGAGGTCTCGGGCACCGGGTACTGGTCACCGGCCACAGGCGAGTACCGCGACGACCTGCTGCGCCTCGCACTGGGGAGTGTGCCGGCCGTCCCGCGGGTCGCCGCACCTGGCGAGGAGATCGGCCGCACCGCGAGCGGCATCGCGCTCGGTCCAGGTACGGGCGACAACATGGGTGCCGCGCTCGGGCTCGGCGCCGTGCCAGGGGACGTCGTCGTCTCCCTCGGCACGTCCGGAACGGCATTCGCTGTCTCCACGACGCCGGCGCGTGATGCGAGCGGGTTCGTCGCAGGGTTCGCGGACGCGACGGGCCACTTCCTGCCGCTGGTCTGCACGCTCAATGCGGCCCGCGTGCTCACCGCCATGTCGGAGCTGCTGGGCGTCGACTTCGACGAGTTCGCCGGGCTGGCACTCTCCGCGGAGCCGGGCTCCGGCGGCCTGACCCTGCTGCCCTATCTCGATGGTGAGCGGACGCCGAACCTGCCCGACGCCCGCGGGTCGATGCACGGCATCACGCGCGCCAACCTGACCCGGCCGAACCTTGCTCGCGCGGCGATCGAGGGCATGTTCGGAGGGCTTGCCGATGCGGTGGACGCGCTCGTCGGGGTCGGCGTTCAGCCGAAGCGCATCCTGCTCGTCGGAGGAGCGGCGGCGAATCCGGCCGTCGGGGCGGTGGCGGCCACCATGTTCACCGCACCGATCGTGGTCCCGCCCCCGGGCGAATACGTTGCGGACGGGGCAGCCCGGCAGGCGGCGTGGGTGCTCGCAGGCGGGGCGGACGCGCCGGCATGGCCGGCCGCTCGGGTGGGCGAGACGCTGACCTACGAGCCGGTGCCGGTGCCGGCCGTGCGCGAGGCCTATGGGCGCGCTCGGGTCGCGCTCCACGGGGGCTGATGGATGTCCATGAGCGGTCGCTTGCGTGACCAAATCGTTACGGGAAGATGTCGAATCGTTGCATGAAATGCTTGTGTACGCAGGGATCTGCGGCATATGTTGGCAGCGACAACAATGTTTGTTGCAGCCTCATACATAACCGCGGGTGACCGCGGGGGACACCGGGGAGCATCATGGCGCTTGACCTGAACGCGAGTCCGAAAGACAAGTTCGCCTTTGGGCTGTGGACCGTCGGCAACCGGGGTCGCGACGCGTTCGGTGAGGCCGTGCGGCCCAAACTCGACATCGTCCCGATGCTGAAGGGCCTGGCCGATCTCGGTGTCTACGGCGTCAGCTTCCACGACGACGACATGATGACGTTCGGTGCACCGGAGTCCGAGCGGCGTGCGGAACTCGACCTGTTCAAGAAGACACTGGACGAGACCGGCCTGGTCTGCTCGATGGCGACCACCAACCTCTTCTACCACCCGATCTTCAAGGACGGCGCCTTCACCTCGAACGATCCGCAGGTTC
>CAJAKT010000055.1 GCA_903940375.1 uncultured bacterium
CGATGTCCAACAGCACCGGTCTCACCAGACGCGGCGTGCTGGCCGCCGGCCGCGCCGCACGACACCGCGCCGCCGGCGGGTACGCCCTCGCAAACCGACAGGGCGACACGGACGCACCTTCGGCCGGCCCTGCACCCGTCGCACCCCTGACGACAACAGCACCCGCAGAGCCAGCGGCCACCACGACGTTCATCCCGTTCCACGGCGAGCATCAGGCAGGCGTCGAGACGGAGCCCGCGCTCTTCCAGACGTTCATCGGCCTGGATCTGCTCGAGCCGTCACGCGAGTCGGCGGCCGCCGTGATGGCCCTGGTCACCGACGATGCTGCACGACTCACCCTCGGCGAACCTGCCCTCGGGGATCCGCAGCCCGAGCTCGCCGTCAACGCCGACATGCTCACCATCTCGGTCGGGCTCGGACACAGCCTGTTCGAGCGCACCGGGCTAGGCGACCGGGTACCGGACTGGTTCCCGCGTATCCCGTCATTCCCCACCGACAACATCGAACGCGGCTGGGCGGGTACCGACCTGCTCCTGCAAGTCGGTGCCAACGATCCGGTTGCGCTGAGCCACACCGTGCGGCTGCTGACCAAGGATCTGTCAACGCTGACCCGGGTGCGCTGGCAGCAGCCCGGCTTCCGCTCGTCAGCGCCCGGCACCATGGGCGTCGCGGCCAGGCGCAACCTGATGGGACAGGTCGAAGGAACGCACTTCCCCCAGCCGGGCACCCCCGAATTCGCCACCGTTGTATGGGCGGACGAGGGCCCCGACTGGGCCGTCGGGGGTACCGTGCTGGTTCTTCGGCGCATCCGCATGCTCATGGACCTGTGGGATCGGCTTGACCGGCCCGTGCAGGAGACGGTCATGGGTCGCAACCTCACGGACGGCGACCTCCTCGGCGCGAGCGAGTCGGGCACGAGTCCGTTCGATGCGGTCGACGCCAACGGCCTGCCGATGATTCCAGCCGACGCACATGTTCGCGTCGGACGGGCCGACGCCCTCGACGGAATCATCATGCGACGGCCGTACAACTACGACGATGGCGTGAAGGGAAACGCGAGCGACGTGGGTCTGCTATTCGCGGCGTACACCCGGGATCCGCGACGATCCTTCATCCCGACGCAGCAGCGACTCTCCGACTCCGACGCGTTCCATCGCTGGATCAGCACGATCGGATCGTCCACGTATGTCTTCCCGCGCGGCGTCAACGAGGGCGAGATCATCGCCCAGGGGCTGTTCGCCTGATGGCGACTGCGCGAACGCTGACGATGGCTGTGATCGCTCTTGGCGCATCGGCACTGATCACGCTGGGCAGTGCATCACCCGCTGCTGCCCACAACAGCCAGATCGGATCAACGCCCGCGGCCGGGGCCGTTCTCGAAGCAGCGCCTGATCTGGTCTCCGTCCGCTTCGATGCCGCACTGATGGATGTCGGCGAGGCACTCGTCGTCCGTGCACCCGACGGCACGATCGTCAGCACCGGTATTCCCGAGATCAAGCGAGACACCATCCGGACGGCTGTTCGCACGGATGTCCCCGCCGGTGAGTACACGGTCGCCTACCGCATCGTGAGCAAGGACGGGCATCCCGTGACGGCCACCTTCACCTACACGGTGACCAGCGGAGCCGCGGCGTCGCCGTCACCGCGACCAGCCAAGTCCACTGCCGCCTCGACCTCTCCGGCGCCCGCTACGCCAATCGACCCGGCCACCACCGCCTCCGACAGCGGACCCGCCGTGATCATCTACGTGCTGATAGCTGTCGTGCTTGCCGGTGCCGGCATCGCTCTGGTACTCCGCAGCCGACGCTGAGGAGCCTGCCATCGGAGCGCGGCGAGCGATAGCCTTGCCATGATGACAACGACCGAGAACGCGACGACTGCAGACCTCTGGCCCGCTCCGATGGCGACCGGGCCGCTGGATGCCATCGTCAGCGTGCCGGGGTCGAAGTCCGCGAGCAACCGAGCCCTCATCCTTGCCGCTCTAGCCGACGGACCGAGCACGATCAGCGGGCTGCTCGACGCCCGCGATACCCAGCTGATGATGGCCGGTCTCCGCCTCCTCGGCAATGAGGTGCACGTCATCGCTCGCGACGACGTCGGCAACGTCACCGTGAATGTCATCCCGCACTTCATGCGGGGACCAGCGAGCATCGATGTCGGCCTGGCCGGCACAGTCATGCGGTTCCTGCCACCCCTTGCGGCTCTGGCGCACGGCGAGATCACCTTCGATGGCGATGCCCATGCACGTCGGCGTCCCGTCGCAACGGTGATCGAGTCCCTCAAGGACCTCGGCGTGAAGATCTACGACCGCGGCACCGGCCGCCTGCCCTTCATGATCGAGGCCACCGGCGAGGTCACTGGTGGCGAGGTCTGGGTCGATGCATCCAAGTCCAGCCAGTTCGTGTCGGGGCTCCTCCTGAGCGCGGCGCGATTCAACGCAGGGGTCACGGTGCACCATGTCGGCGAGCCGATCCCGAGCATGCCCCACATCGACATGACCATCACCATGCTGGCCGAGCACGGGGTCACGGTTCGTCGGGATGGCGAGTCCGTCTGGCATATCGATCCGCATGACATCACGGCGCTCGACCGCCACATTGAGCCCGACCTGTCGAATGCCGGGCCGTTCGTCGCCGCGGCCATGGTTGCCGGGGGCTCCGTCACCATTCGCGACTGGCCCGTTCGCACGACGCAGGCGGGCGATGCTCTGCGTGACCTCCTCGGCCGCATGGGTGCAGTGGTCACCCGATCGGATACCGGCGTGACCGTCACCGGTACGGGCATCATCAACGGAATCGACGCGGATCTGTCCGACGTCGGCGAGCTGACCCCGACCATCGCAGCTCTTGCCGCCCTCGCCGACTCCCCCAGCCGACTGAGCGGCATCGCGCACCTCCGCGGCCATGAGACGGACCGGCTCGCGGCACTGACGGCAGAGATCAACGGACTCGGCGGCGACGTCGACGAGACCGATGACGGCCTCGTCATTCGACCACGGACCCTGCATGCCGGAACCTTCCACACCTACAGCGACCACCGGATGGCAACAGCCGGCGCGATCATCGGCCTGCGAGTGGCCGGTGTCGAGGTCGAGGACATATCGACGACCGGAAAGACGATGCCGGAGTTCCCGAAGCGCTGGCTGGACCTGGTCGACGGATCGGCTCGCGTGTGACACGCAAGCACCATCTCCTTGACGAGGACGACGTTCGCATCCGTCCTGGCCGAGGCAAGTCTCGACCCCGATCCAAGGACCGCCCGGAGCATGCTGAGGCACTGAGCGGCACAGTCATGACCGTCGACCGAGGCCGGTTCACCGTCGAACTCGACGACGGCACAGATATGTACGCCATCAAGGCGCGCGAGCTCGGCAGGAAAGGCATCGTCGTCGGCGATCGGGTCGACATCGTCGGAGATGTCTCGGGCGACACCGACACGCAAGGCCGCATCGTTCGACGACAGGAGCGCACCTCGACACTTCGGCGGACCGCGGATGACTCCGACCCCGTCGAGCGCGTCGTCGTCGCGAACGCCACGAAGCTGGCAGTCGTCACCTCGACGATCGATCCTGCACCACGCACCGGGCTCATCGACCGGGCCGTCGTTGCGGCACTGGATGCCGGCATCGAGCCGCTGCTGGTCTTGACCAAGACCGATCTGAAGCCAGCCGACGCGCTCTTCGCGCTCTACGGCCCCCTCGACCTGCCCGTGTTCATGATCACCGGCAAGCGGGTTCCCGATGCTCTCCGTCAGGCCCTCGAGGGCGAGGCCACCGTGCTGGTAGGTCACTCGGGTGTCGGCAAGTCAACCCTCGTCAACAACCTCATCCCCTCCGCCGAGC
>CAJAKT010000056.1 GCA_903940375.1 uncultured bacterium
GTGATCGGGTTGGTTCGTGACGAGCCGAGGATCGTGCCGCCGCGCGGCAGGATGCCGCGTACCGCGGCGATGTCGAGCGGCATCGTGACGCCCTCGAGCGGACCACGCCAGCCGTCGCGGAAGCCGTCGAACTCATATCCGTATTCGGAGACTCCACGACGCACGACCGCGCGGATGACCGCATTGAGACCCGGGCAGTCGCCGCCACCAGTGAGAACGCCAACGCGCATCGGTCATGCACCCTTTCGCTGCGGGCTCGTGGCCCGGGTTCCGCCGGGTTCGGATCGCCCGGCTCGAATGCCCCTAGCCTAGTCATGGCTGCAAACGCTGTCATCCCTGGCGGCAACTAAGGTCGGAGGATGCCTGCGATCCTCGCCATCGATGCCGGCACGACCGGGATCACCGCACTCATCGTCGATGCCTCCGCGGCCATCCGGGCCCGCGGCTATCAGGAGTTCCCCCAGCACTTCCCCGCCGACGGCTGGGTCGAGCACGATCTCGGGGAGATGTGGTCGGCGACCCTGGCCGCAACGCGCAGCGCCCTCTCGGCACATGCGGCTCTCGTTGCCGACGGTGCCACCGATCTCGACCTGGTCGCCGTCGGCATCACCAACCAGCGCGAGACCGTCTGTCTGTGGGACCGCGAGACCCTCGGCTCGCCGCGGCGCGCCATCGTCTGGCAGGACCGACGCACATCGGCGATGTGCGAGGGGCTCCGCGAGGATGGCCACGAGCCGTTCGTCACTGAGCGCACGGGGCTGCGCCTGGACCCGTACTTCTCCGCGACGAAGCTCGCCTGGATCCGGGCGAATGAACCGCATGTGTGGAGTGGCGTCGAGTCCGGCGGCACGGCGATCGGCACCGTCGACTCTTATCTGGTCGCCCGCATGTCACGCGGACTGTTCCACCTCACCGATGCCACCAACGCTTCCCGCACCCTGCTCTACGACATCGAGTCGGGTGCCTGGAGCGAGCAGCTGTGTGCCCTGTTCGGGGTACCGATGTCAGCGCTGCCCGAGGTCGTCGCGTCCTACGGCTCGCTGGCCCGCACCGACCCTGGCACCTTCCTCGGCCTCGACCTGCCGATCAGCGGCATCGCCGGCGACCAGCAGGCCGCTCTCGTCGGCCAGGCCGGCTTCACCGCCGGCGCGGCGAAGTGCACGTACGGCACCGGCTCCTTCCTGCTCGTCCACACGGGCGACCAGATCCGCCGCTCGCAGCACGGCCTGCTGACGACCGTGGCGCTTGCGCATCCCGATGGCCGTCGCGACTTCGCCCTCGAGGGTGCGGTGTTCGTGACGGGGGCCGCCGTTCAGTGGTTGCGCGACGGCCTCGGCATCATCGAGAACGCAGCGGAGATCGAGCCACTGGCCGCGAGCGTTCCCGACTCCGGCGGTGTCGTGTTCGTCCCCGCCCTCACCGGGCTCGGAGCCCCCGAATGGGATCCCACGGCGCGTGGCCTGATCATCGGCATCACGCGCGGCACGACGCGCGCCCACATCGCGCGGGCGACCCTCGATGCCATCGCGTTCCAGGTCCGTGATGTCGTCGACCTGATGAGCCGCGACGGCGGCGTGCCCCTGGCTCGACTGTCGATCGACGGCGGCGCCGCCGCCAACGACCTGCTCTGCCAGTTGCAGGCAGACACCGTCCGACTGCTGGTCGACCGCTCGGCCGAGCTGCAGACAACGGGCCTGGGTGCAGCGTTCCTCGCCGGCCTCGGCGTCGGGGTGTGGGCGTCGACGGACGACCTGGCGAGCACGCGCCGCTCGTCCGGGATCTTCGAGCCGGGGGCCATCGACCAGGCCAGCCATGAGAGGTGGCGGGAGGCGGTGGCGAGGAGCAGGCGCTGGTCGGCGTAGCTCGTTCCTGTCAGTCCTCGTCTTGGGCGGGGACCATGGACCGCGAGTCGGCGGGTGAGCCCTGGGCGATGAGCTCCTTGGCTCGCGTCGCGTACATGTCGACGTACTCCTGGCCCGACAGCGTCATCAGCTCGTACATCACCTCGTCGGTGATGGAGCGCAGGACGAAGCGGTCGTTCTCCAGGCCCTCGTACCGCGTGAAGTCCAGCGGCCGGCCGATGCGCACGCCGACGCGTCGAATGCTGGGGCGGATCTGGCCGGGCGGCTGGATCTCGTAGGTGTTGATCATCGCGATCGGGATGATCGGAACCTTGGCCTCCATCGCCATCCGGGCGACACCGGTCTTGCCGCGGTAGAGCGTGCCATTGGGTGAGCGGGTGCCCTCCGGGTAGATGCCCAGGCAC
>CAJAKT010000057.1 GCA_903940375.1 uncultured bacterium
ACGGCAGCTGCCGAACGTTGCCGAACGTGCTCTTGCGCGACGCCTTCACGACCATGTCATCCCCCTATTCGTACTTCTTCAAACCTGTCCTCTCGTCGTCCCACTTGGGCTTATCAAGTGGCACGCCAATGGCACGATGATGACAATATCGCCGAAAGTTGTTGCGGCGCAACATGTTTTTCGCCGGAAAAGGACTCATAATCTGGTCGTCGTCGGTTCGAGCCCGCCCCGCCCCGCCCCGTCCCGTTACCCGAATGTGTTGTTTCGGCTGATGCTTGACACTTCCCTGATGGAGCGCGCGGGGAAGGTTCCGCAGTTCCATGCAGGCATGGGCCAAACTCAAGCCATGGACCTGACCCCCGAGATGACAGCCTGTCTCGACGAGGCGGTGCTGTGCTGGCTAGCAACCGCCGATGTCGATGGACGACCCAACGTGAGCCCTAAGGAAGTCTTCACGAGCGACCTTGACCGCATTCTGATCGCGCACATCGCCTCACCGAAGACCGTTCGCAATGTCGAGATGAATCCTCATGCGATGGTCTCCATCGTTGATGTGTTCGCTCAAGAAGGTTGGCAGTTCGCAGGGGAGGCTTCGCTCGTATGGGCGGACTCACCTGGGTTTGCGGAGATCGCCGAACCACTTGAGGTGATCACTCAGGGCCTGTATCCCATCAAGGCAGTGATCGTCGTTGATGTCGACAAGGCTGATCGCATTGTCGCCCCGTCATCGTGGCTATTTCCGGATGAGTCCGAAGACGTTGTCCGCCAGCGAGTCTTGTCACGGTATGGGGTCAGCGATATTTGATCCCGGAGTGCGGAGTCGAGGGCCTCGCCTATCCGCATGTGGTCCATGTCTCCTGCTACCCCGAGGACCGGCCTCGCCCCACCAATGACCTGATCGGCGCGATGGTGTGTTGCTCAAGCTGATGCGTGACGCTAGTCGCGCGGCTCGGGACGTCGGGCTCTGGCCTTGGTGAATTGAACGTGCTTAGGTGAATTGTCGGCATTCTCGGGAAGTAGGCCACATGCACCGCCCAGTCGTTGCTGCCAGTGTCGGAGCAGTACTTCTCGCATCGATGGGCTCATGGCCTGCGGCTCATGCAGCCGAGCCGAGTGCGGCGTCGAGCATCGTGCGAGCCGTGGCTGCGTCCTCGTGCCCGGCTCCGGTGAAGCCCACTGGCAGCGGCACTGTGACCGACCCGTATCTGGTCCTCTCGCTGGAGAACCTTGTCTGGGTGAACGGGCAGCCGTCCTCCTGGCGTTCTATTCTCGAGCAGCGCGTGGATATTGACGCGACCGGTTGCACGTGGACTCATGGCATCGGCGGCCCGACGAATCCGTTCACCGGAACCTACCTGGGCGATGGACGGTCCATTTCGAACCTCACGGTCGACGTTGCTTCAGGTCCTGCAGGCGTCTTCGGTGTCATCCGGGACGCGACTCTGCAGTCGATCACCGTGACGAATGCGACCGTTACTGGCACTGACGGCGTTGGCGGGCTTGTCGGGTGGATGCGCGGAGCAAGCGCAGTGAAGGCCTCCTCCAGCAGCGGTCAGGTATCGGGGAAGTCCGCGGTCGGAGGACTGGTTGGCGCGGCTCGTTCGGGAATTGTCGTCAACGGCTACAGCACGGCGTCGGTGGAGGCGTCGATTGGCGCGGCCGGCGGGCTCGTCGGTGACCTCAGTGGTGTCGCGGTAACCCGTGCGAGCTACTTCGTGGGCACTGTTGGCTCAGCAGGCAATGCCGGGCCGATCATCGGAGCCGGATCGACGAGCGCCGTCCGTGACACTTTCTGGGTGGATAAGCCCACGTCGGGGACTTTCCAGCCCGGAGGCCTGCAGCGGACGACGCGCCAGATGCGAGACTTCGACACCTTCTCCTCGGCAGGTTGGCAGATCTTTGACGGCTGGACGCCGGCCGTGCCCTGGGCGATCTGCACAGGTGTGAAGCAAGGAATCCCATTCCACTCCAAGGACTTCGAGGCGAGCCCCTGCGCTTCCTTGACCCCGTCCACCGCGATCGTTCTCGCTCAGGCGGGTGTTCCCATCACGCCGGTGGCGATGTCCGCAACAAAATTCACTCCGACGTCGTATTCCGTTACCAGCGGTTCCTTGCCCAAGGGCCTGACGCTCGATGAGCAGACGGGCGTGATCAGCGGAACTCCCGCAAAGAAGTCACCAACTCGAGACATCGTCATCACGGGCAGTGACGGTTCGCGGGAAGGGCGCGCAGCCCTGCGCGTCGGAGTGGTTCGTGCCAGGCCGTCGGCGACTAACCGCTACTCCGGCTGCGACACCTCGACGGTGGGATCTGTCCTCAGAGTCACGTGCTCGGAGGCGGGTACGCATGCGATTTCGCCACCTCCGGGCTCCGCGCTTGTGGGAATCGAGGCGCTAGGGGCTGACGGTCGAGGTTACTTCGGTCGTGGAGGCGCCGGTGCTTCAGCCTCGCTTGCTGGCCCAGTATCCGCGAGTCACGCGAACGATGGTGCCTTCGTGGTGACAGTGGGGAGCGCGGGCACGCTCAAGATCGGAGATAAGGCGAACAAGGGCATTCTCGACATCGTGTTAGCGCTCCTCTGGGACACCGCTTACGGCGGTGGCTACTCGTCGGTTCAGCATGCAAATCAGGACTTCGCGCCTCAGGGGCTGCTCGCGGCGGCCGGTGGTGGTGGCGGCGGTTCGCAGTCCTGGTTGATGAGCTATCTCTCCTGCATGAGAAGCGTGTATGCGAAGCATCCGGTGGCCCCCGGGGTCACCACCTACTCGGCTCAGGAGGCAGACACCATTGGCCGGGAAGTCATGTCCTGCACCGCTGCGATGACGGGAAGTTCGGCCAATGCGGGTACTGCCGCCGACACGCTTCCTCTCTCTGACAACTGGGCCGACCAGGCGGTCGGCCGCCAGGGCATGGCGGGCTTGATTGGCCTCCTCGCCGGATCCGCGGGAGCTGCGGGGAAGACCTACGTGCCGTCGACCGCTGCTGTCGCGACCCGTCCTACTGCCGTCTCAAACAACAAGGCCCGCCGCGGCCAGGTGATCTTGACCTTTGACCTTTCGGGTGCAGAGAGCGTGGATGTGACGACGGCGCCGTGCAGCGCTTCGACGCCTGCTCTCGGTGAGTTGGTCACATGCGCAAAGCCGGGTCAGGCCCAGATCACCGTGCCTGACGATGCCGAGGTCGCCGTTGTCGCGGCGAGCGGGGCCGGGGGCGGGGCAGGGGTCGCCGGCGACACACTGCGTGACTTGGCAGGCGGACCAGGTGCCAAGGTCACCGGGATCGTCGATGTCTCCGAACTGAATGCGGTCGTTGCGCAGGTCGGAGGCGCGGGCACGTCGGTCATCGGTGCGCAGCATGATGTTTCGGCCCTGTACTACGGCGAAGGTGGCGGCTATTCCGGCATCGGCCCGACGTCGGCGGCCCAGGTTCTCCTGGCCGGCGGTGGCGGCGGCGGTGGCGACCTGAGCCCTGCCGATCCGCCGACCGCGGCGGAGAAACTCGTGATGCGGGCGATGGCCGGCAAGACCGCGGTGAGAGCAGACTCCGTCCCCTGGGATGTCCCGGCGTCGAGTGCGGGCAAGGGCGCAAGCGGTGGCGTCCAAGGTCAGTCGTGGCAGGCAAGTGGCCTCGTCTCCGAGGCGGCCTACGACGCCGTCGGCGGAGGAGGCGGTTCGACGAGGGCGGCGCTGGGTACCTCATACGCGCAAGCTGCGCACAATGGTCTCGTCACGCTGCGCTTCTGCGGCCTGCCGGGTGCGCCATCGGTGACGTCGGTCGCTCCCGGAACCTCTGCAGGGCAGGCAACAGTGGATGTCGTTGCCTCGGCTCCGACGAACACCGGAGGTTGCGATCCCACGAAGTACCAGTTCCGGACCTCTGGCGCCATGGAGTGGGCAGACGCGCCCGCCCTCAACTTCCCGATCGTGTACGACCTCACGAGTGGGCAGTCCGTGTGCGTGCAGATGCGGGCGCTGAACGCGGCCGGGTGGAGTGCGCCGAGTTCCTACGCGTGCGGAACAGCAAGCGATGCAGCTGCCACCGCACTCGGTGCGGGCGGCGACATCGTCATCGACGCGGACGGGATTGTGAGCCCCACGACGCTCACCTCGGTCGGCAACGGCTCGACATTCACGATCAACAACGAGTCGTCGTCCTTGTCGATCCTTTATGCAGACTCAGCCACCATGACCGTGGGCGGCAACTCGTGCCAGAACGGCTGCAATGTGGCTGCGGGAACCACGGCGACAGTGACCTTGGTCGCCGGCGGTACCGCCCACATCTACGGGGCGATCTCGCACGCGACAACCAACATATCCGTGAACTGATCGGCCTTCGCTCCAGCCCTCATCCGCGGTCGCCCCCGGCGGGTCCTGACGCGTCACTGGGAGTGGTCTCGTCCGGGGAGTTGTCCCGGCAGCAGCCCCGAGCGTTCAAGAACCCATGATGCCCAGCGCACTTGCGCTGCTCGATCGCCTGACGTCGTCACGGACACCCGATCCTCGGTCCCGTCGGTCACGCTTCGCACCATGAAGGCAGGAATACCGCTCGGACCACCCTCGACATCGAGCACCATCGCGCCAGCGGGTCCCGGGACGAGTTCTCCGGTGCGGACCAGGGCGAGTGCGCCGCCGAGCGAGACGTCCACGAGGCGAGCCGGCACGCCGCCCAAGGTAGCGGCCGCATCGGTCGCGAAACGCACCGAAGCGCGGCCGCTCCGCTTGACCCGGGAGCAGCGAAAAACGGCCCATGTCGAGGCCGCGACGAACGCGAGTACGCCGACCGCGCCGGCGACACGATTCGCGTCCTGTTCAGGGGCCATGCCGGCAACATGGCTGATCACCTCACCGGCAACGACGCACAGGGCGCTTCCGATCATCAAGGTGAGCAGGACCTGCGGTGCCACCTTCGCGTCACTTGGGTGCGACTGGCGACGCAGGGCGGTGACCGTCGCCACCAAGGAGATCGGGAACTCATAGATCGCCGCAGCCAACGTCCCCGCCAGACCTCTGACGGATGTGTCCGGCGCGAGAAGGAGAGTGCGGATCAGCACGGGGGCGGCCAGCAGTGCCAGCCAGGAGACTTCGGGCACGGCGGTGACCGACGCACCCGTCAGTGCCAGCACAGCCGGAACAGTCGCCGCGAAGAACATCGGTACGCCGCGAGCCAGCCGCAACATGAGAGCGAAGGCGGACACTCGACCCGGCATGGCAGCGCCGCGTGACACCACGGCACGCACGGCATCCCTGATTCCTGACCGCAGATCCGCCAATCGAGTCGCGAAGAACTCCTCGGCTTCATAGGGCGGCAGCAGCAGGGTGAATCCGCTCGGAGCGACCACTCCGAATGCGCCCGCCGGTGCACCGGCGAGGGTCGTGCTCCCCGTCCGCGCAGATGTGGTGGCCAGCAGGTCGGCGCGCACGAGAGTGGACGAACTCACCCACACGCGGCTGGAAGCGGCTAGGGCATTGCCCACCCACCACGCGGTGGAGACGCGAGGACCCGGCGGAAGGTAGGCGTCCGCATCGTCGAACGCCGGCAGAGCGGAGCACCACGACGCACCTGAATCAGCCAGGGTCGCCATCGCCTGCCGAACTGACCGTGAGTCAACCAAGGTGCCGGCGACGATGGGGAAGACCACATCAGTCGGCTCGAACCCGGCGACGAGAGTGGGCAGGAGCCCCGTCTCGCTGTGGTCCACTCCCATTGCCGAGGCGAGGAACTCCGCATCGGCCCCACCCACCAGCGTGACGTGCGTATCCGCATCGAGCGAGGCCACCGTCGATAGCACCCTCTCAGGGGAGTCCGGCGTGTCCTGGGAAACAAGCACCAGCGCCCGCAGGGCTCCGACAGGGCGGGCCGGGCTCTCGGGCTGCCTCGACCGGACGGGTGAGGCGTGGAAGGCGACAAACGACCACAGGCCCGCGCCGAGCATGGGCGCGCCGACCCACCAGCCAGCCGAGCTCGTCCAGTCGACCATCGAGCCGGCAGTGATCAGCGCGGCCGCACCGAGGATCGCGAGGACCCACAACGTCACCGGGCCTAATTGCCGGGCCGGTTTCGCACTCGCTCCAGCTTTCACCTGCGCCACCATCCGCTTCGGGTCGATCCGACGGTGCCGAACTCGGCATCGTCAAAGAAGTACGGAGGCGCTTTGGGGCCTGACGCCTCCGAGATTCCGATCGCGAGTGCGACAAGGATGCCGGCAATCAGGGCGAGTACCCAGGGGGACCGCGCCTGCGCCAGGACGAACCCCATCTTGGGAACCATCAGCACCTGCTCGCCAAGGATCTGCGAGTCGGCGACGACCCACGCATCCGGATTCGGCTTGTTGTCGCCCCTGGTGCGCCAGCCCTCCACGGCATCGCCTGAGACAAGTCGGTGGATGACGAACCCGCCGGCCGAGTTCGGGTCGTCGGGATTGCCCAGCCGGTAGGTGACGGTGTCGCCGATCTTCCAGTCATTGGTCTTGACGGCCAGCACCATGTCGCCCGTATGCATCCCCGGTTCCATCGACGTGCCGGACACGACGATCCACTCGCCGCGGTAGAGGCCGGGCATCGCCACCAATGCGAAGGCCGCCGCCAGCAACGCCGTGAGAGTCCAGCTGACGATGCGGCGACTCCTGCGCTTGCGTGCCTTCGCCGGATCCACGGCGACCGTGGTCATGATGGCCTCACCGGTTCGGTCAGCCAGGCCAGCGCGACGGACGCGTCGGTCGTGTCGACGTGATCAGGTGACACGCCGGGCTCGAACGCACGGTCCGGGTAGAGCACCATCTCACCGGCGGCGCGAAACTCGACGACCCGTCCCTCGCCCCCGCGCGTGTGGTCCGATGGCCACAGCCGAACGAGCACCACACCGCCGAACCAGGGCGCCACAAGGCACTCGTCGGCAGGCAGCGATGCGATGACGTGACGAGCAGCGTCCAGGCTGGCGGCGGTCGGGGCGAGCGAGGTGGGCCCGTCCCACTGGTCATGCAGTCCAGCCATCACATCCAGACGCTCCGACGGGGTACCCCACACCTTGCGAAGGGCCTGGTCGCGTGCGGACGCACCGGACGGGACCGTTGGCTTGCGACTGGTCGGCCACACGATGATCGCGACGGTCACCAGCAGGCCCACCGCGACCGCCAGCGCTGTGCTGCCCTGCACGACGGAAAGCAGGGTCCCGACCATTGGCACCGAGAAGACCATGCGCCCGAGGACTTTGTCGTCGGAGATCGTCCACGGATCAGGCTCGGGCTTGTTGTCACCCTGCGCGATCCACCCGTCGATGGCGTTGCCTGAGACAAGCCGGTGCACGATGTTCCCGCCCGGGTCGGCGACGGGCACCTCGTAGAGGACCACGTCGCCGATGGCAACCGGCCCGGACCAGGCGAACACCAGGTCGCCGGTCTTCAGGTTCGGCAGCATGGACGTGCCCTCGACGCTGACCCAGGTGGCCTTGCCCCCGAGAGCGGCCGGCCACATCAGAATGACGAAGGCGACCAGAGCGATGGTGCCGGCGGCCATGGCGATGCGCCGGGCACGTGACGCCCCTGACCGTCGCGGAGGCGGGCTAGGAGCGTTCACGGGTGCAGGCTGCCATGGATCGGCGTCCACCATGACACTGCCTGCCTTGTTCATCCGCGAGCTCATATCCGGTGCTGCGGCACGCTAGACGCTGGCCGCGGAGAAGGAGGTCCAGCGGTAGCCCGTCGCCGACACGTTGCCGATGGAGATCACCCCGACCCTGGTGTTCGCCTCGTAGCCGGCGCGCGACGCGACCGGGACCGTGTAGGTGAGCACCTGCGCCCCGTTGCGGGTGACCGTGCATACGCCGGTGTCGTAGGTCAGGGCCCAGGTCGCGGATCCGCCGGCGGACGTTGCCGTGGCCAGCTGAGTGCAGGTGCTCGAGCTGCTCAACCGGCACAGGATGGCGCTGCCGTTGTTGCGGACCCGCAGGACGGTTGCGGCCGTGCCGTTCGAATTCCCCTGAAGGTAGATGCCGATGTACTGGCTCGACGTCGTGGTGAGGGCGGCCGTGACGGTGGTCGCGCCAGTGATCCACGGCAACGACGCCCGCCGGTAGGTGGTGGTGGAGGTAGTGGTGGTCTGGCTCAGCTTGTTACTGGAAATGACCCAGTTACCGGAGTGGGTCACCCACTGCTGCCCGGTTGAGAGGGTGCGCCCGTTGATGGAGCCGTTGGTGCCGACGAAGTCGTCCGACATGGACAGGTTCTTGGGGACATCAGTCCTATTTGTTGCGAGCAGGGAGCCGGCGAGGATGCCGCCGAGCGACGCCGATGATGCCAGCGTGGCGCTCATCACGGTCGCCAGCAGCGCGACCGCGAAGGCGGCCGCAAGCGCGGCTTTCTTCAAGCCTGCGAACACCTCCACTGCTGCTCTCCTTCAGGGCTGCCGAGTCGTCGGTCCTCGTACGCATCCGGAGGGCCAAGGCCAGGTGGCCAGGCCCTCCGGCTGCGTACAGTGGCTAGCCGGAGATGACAGCCGAGAGGTGCTCCACGGCTTCAGCAGCGACCGGCTTCGACAACGTGATCGTTGCATTGCCGCTTGCGTCGACGGTCAGGGTGCCGGTAGTCGTGTTCAGCGATGCGTCGGTGATGTCCGCCAGCGTCACGCTGTAGGCGAGCTTGTCGCACGCCGCGTCGACGCCGGTCAGGTTGACCGCCGTCGTGTTGTACGCGGTGGTCGTCGACTCGTAGACCGTCGTGTAGCCCGCCCCGATGCCGTCGGTGTCGCAAGAGGCGACCACCGTGTCGTCGGCACCGAGCGACGTGGAGGTGATGCCGCCGAGGCTAGCTGCCGACGCTGCGACTGCTCCGGTAACCGTCACGCCGGCGGCGAGCGCCAGCAGGATTCGCTTCTTCATGTCTGTATCCCTCTCGTTAGCGTGTTGGAGTGAACGTGCTGACCTTTCCCCACAGCGCCGGAAAGTAATGTGGGCCTTTTCTCGCCGCAAGCGGAGAATGGGCTTCGACCACGAACGTGACCGGAGTTGAACGGTCATTGCTAACAAGTGGGCAGATTCGCGCAGATTGTCCTTGGCGTTTTCATGTCCCGAATTGGGTATGCGGCACCCAGCAACGAAAGGGTTACCGGCGGTGGGTCTCCCTCGACTTTGGCGAGGAAGGCGGGCGTGCTACTCGATCGGGCAGAGAACCTTCGAGTCCTGCGCCGACGAAGTGGCGGACGGCGTCTGAGACGG
>CAJAKT010000058.1 GCA_903940375.1 uncultured bacterium
GCCGGGTGTCAGACCCCGGTGCGAGTGTTCGTGTCGTCACGGTAGCGATTCTTCCTCACAATTTCAAACATATGTTCGAATGTCGTGCTGGACGTGTCGCCCGGGCTGTGCTACAAATCGTACAGGCGTTCGATCGAACAGACGTTCGAACGAACGCCAGGCTAGCTCAGGATCCTCGGCAGAAAGGCACGACCATGGCAATCGCGGCCCCCTTCCCCGCCGCCCGCGCCACCTCGCGGACGACGTCGCGTTCCACGGCACGGGCTACCGCCCGTCGCACCACTATGGGTCCGACCACGGCCTCCGGTATCCGGCTCACCCGGCGTGGCCGGATCGCCCTGGGTGTCCTCAGCGTCGTCTTCCTGCTGCTGGTCGTCATGTTCTCCGGTCGGCTCAGTGCCGATGCCGGCACGTCGATGGCCGATCAGGGCCGTGCGACCGGCGTGGTTGTCGTGCAGCCGGGGGAGAGCCTGTGGCAGATCGCCAAGGCCGTGTCCCCGCAGTCTGATCCGCGCGAGACGATCACCGCCATCCGTGAGCTGAACGGCCTGGGTGACTCGACCGTCATTGCCGGCCAGTCGATCATCGTCCCAGCCGCCGCCTGAGGGGCTCAGCCACCTGGCTGACCCCGTCCGACGCGCCGCGCCGCACGCCGACCCTTGCCAAAGGCACGGTTGAGGTACTACGTTGCTACCCCTAGATGTAGTAGTCACAGCCGTGTGATTCATCAACAGGTTGTGGTTCATCATCCACAGGTCCTCCACAGGGAATCCCCAAAGAATCCCCAAGGTGGCCGAAATGTCGTGACGGATGTGACCAGAGTGAAAGGGGGTGCACCAGATGCGCTGTCCGTACTGCAAGGCCGACGATTCGCGGGTGGTGGACTCCCGGGTCATCGAGGACGGGCTCTCCATCCGCCGTCGGCGCGAGTGCACCAGCTGCAGCCGGCGGTTCACCACGGCCGAGACCTCCGTCCTCTATGTGGCCAAGCGCTCGGGCGCCACGGAGCCGTTCAGCCGGGCCAAGGTGGTCAGCGGTGTCCGCAAGGCCTGCCAGGGCCGGCCGGTCAGCGACGACGATCTGGCCCTCCTCGCCCAGCAGGTCGAGGACATCGTCCGCGCGACCGGCAGCGCCGAGATCCCGGCCATGGAGGTCGGCCTGGCCATCCTCGGGCCGCTCCGCGAGCTCGACGAGGTCGCCTACCTGCGTTTCGCGTCCGTCTACCGCTCCTTCGACACCCTCGACGACTTCGAGGCTGAGATCGCCCTGCTGCGCGCAGAGGGCGAGCCCGTCGGCCAGGAGCCGGCACCCACTGCTTCCCACTCACAGACTTCCCACTCCCAGTAACCGCTCGCCAGGAAGAAAGGCAATACGCATGACGATGACCACCAGTGAGACCGAGGCGTTCGTTCACAACACGCTGAACAACCCCGGTCTGTCCATTGAGCGGCTCTACACCACCGAGGGTGTCCATCCCTATGACGAGGTGAACTGGGAACGACGCGACGTCGTCCAGACGAACTGGAAGACCGGCGAGGTTGTCTTCGAGCAGCGTGGCGCGGAGTTCCCCGACTTCTGGAGCGTCAACGCCTCCACGATCGTCACCACCAAGTACTTCCGCGGCGCCGTCGGCACCGAGGAGCGCGAGTGGAGCCTGCGTCAGCTGCTCGACCGCGTGGTCCTCACCTACGTCAAGGCCGGCCGCGACTACGGCTACTTCGCCACCGAGGATGACGCGATCGTCTTCGAGCATGAGCTCACCTACATGCTGCTGCACCAGGTGTTCAGCTTCAACTCCCCGGTGTGGTTCAACGTCGGCACCGTGTCGCCGCAGCAGGTCAGCGCCTGCTTCATCCTCAGCGTCGACGACCGCATGGAGTCGATCCTCAACTGGTACAAGGAGGAGGGCCTGATCTTCAAGGGCGGCTCCGGTGCCGGCCTGAACCTCTCGCGCATCCGCTCCAGCAAGGAACTGCTGAAGTCCTCCGGTGGCACCGCCTCCGGCCCGGTCTCCTTCATGCGCGGTGCCGATGCCTCCGCCGGCACCATCAAGTCCGGTGGCGCCACGCGTCGCGCGGCCAAGATGGTCGTCCTCGACATCGATCACCCCGACATCGAGGAGTTCATCGAGACCAAGGTGCGCGAGGAGGACAAGATCCGCGTCCTGCGCGATGCCGGCTACGACATGGACCTGGGCGGCAAGGACATCTCGTCCGTGCAGTACCAGAACGCCAACAACTCGGTGCGCGTGTCCGACCTGTTCATGCACGCGGTCGAGAACAACGAGCCCTTCGGCCTGACGGCCCGCACCGACGGCTCGGTCATCGAGACCGTCGACGCTAAGAAGCTCTTCCGCACCATCAGCGAAGCCGCATGGGCCTGCGCCGATCCCGGTATCCAGTACGACGACACCATCAACGACTGGCACACCAACCCCGAGACCGGCCGCATCAATGCGTCCAACCCGTGCTCGGAGTACATGAGCCTCGACAACTCCTCGTGCAACCTCGCCTCGCTCAACCTGCTGACGTTCCTCAAGGACGACGACACGTTCGATGCGCAGCGCTTCGCCCGAGCCGTCGAGTTCGTCATCACCGCGATGGACATCTCGATCTGCTTCGCCGACTTCCCGACGGTGCCGATCGGCGAGACCACCCGTCGCTACCGCCAGCTCGGCATCGGCTACGCCAACCTCGGCGCCCTGCTGATGGCGACCGGCCTGCCCTACGACTCCGATGCGGGTCGTTCGTTCGCCGCTGCGATCACCAGCCTGATGACCGGCACCGCGTACAAGCGCAGCGCCGAGCTGGCCGGCATCGTTGGCCCGTACGAGGGCTACGCGCGC
>CAJAKT010000059.1 GCA_903940375.1 uncultured bacterium
GATCCCGCAAGGGCCTCGGCGAGGAACGGGCTGACAGACCGCACCGCACGCCCACCGGGCTGTCGGGCTCGCGCCCAGGACAGGTGCAGGTGATCCGCCGCGCGCGTGATCGCGACGTAGGCGAGTCGCCGCTCCTCCTCGACCTGCGCCGGTGTCTCGGCGTACTGCAGTGGCAGCAGGCCGTCGCTGCAGCCGACGACGAAGACGACTTTCCACTCCAGCCCCTTGGCCGAATGAACGGAAGCGAGTGAGACACCGTCAGCCACGGGTGCGTGCTGCAGCTCGGCGCGCGCATCGAGCTCGGCCACGAAAGCGGACAGCGAGTCTTCAAGCGGCGTCGCCAGCTCATCGGCCAGCGTGGCCAGCGCTGCTAGCGACTCCCAGCGCTCACGCACGGCACCCGCCGTTCGTGGGGCCTCGGGCGTCCACCCGGCCGTGCCGAGCACCGCGCGAACCTCGTCGCCGAGCGGACCGCCGCCCGCCTCGCCGCGAGCGGCACCGCGCAACCGCGTCACAGCCTCACGGACCTCGGGCCGATCGAAGAACCGCTCCGTTCCGCGCAGCACCACGGGCACACCCGCCTCGGCGAACGCCTCTTCCAAGGCAGCGGACTGAGCATTGATGCGGAAGAGCACCGCGATATCGCGCGCCGGCACTCCGTCGCGCACATATTGCGAAACGCGACGTGCGACCTGGTCGGCCTCCTCGACGTCGTCGGCCCAGACCTCGACAGTGGGCTCAGGCCCGGCCGGCCGCTGCGATCGCAGGACGAGCAAGGTCGACGGGTCTGACGCCTTGGAGATGACCGCGTTGGCGAGGGAGACGATCTCCGGCGTGCAGCGGTAACAGCGCACCAGACGCACCTCCGTGGCATCGGGATAGGCCGTTCGGAATGACGTCAGGTAGGCGGGCGTCGCGCCGGTGAACGTGTAGATGGTCTGGTTGGCGTCGCCCACGACACACACATCGTCGCGCTCCCCGAGCCACAGCCCCAGCAGCCGATGCTGCAGCGGGTTGACGTCCTGGAACTCGTCGACGGTGAACCACCGGTACGCCTGGCGGATCTCGTCGGCGATGTCAGGTCGGTCGGCCAGCACGCCTGCCGTGACGAGCAGGACATCCTCGAAGTCCAGCAGCCCACGCGCGGTCTTCGCATCCTCGTACGCCGCCTGCACCTGCGCCACCGCGGCCGCATCGACCGCGAGGGTCCGCGCAACCGCCGCGGCCCGCTCGCCGATGGCGGCACCGGTGAGGAAGTTGACCTTCGACCACTCGAGATCGGCCGACAGGTCGCGCACGGTGGCCGTGTCGGTCGGCAGCTTGCACCGGCTCGCCGCCTCCGCGACGAGTCGCGCCTTGCTCGGCAGGATGTCGGGGAAGTCACCGCCGCTGAGCCGCGGCCAGAAGTAGCGCAGTTGTCGCAGTGCCGCTGCATGGAAGGTGCGCACCTGCACACCGTCGACACCGAGCACCCGGAGCCGGGAGCGCATCTCGCCGGCGGCACGCGTGGTGAAGGTGACCGCCAGGGTGCGACGCGGGTCATGCTCGCCCGTTGCCGCGCCATGCGCGATGCGATGGGTGATGGCCCGCGTCTTGCCGGTTCCCGCGCCCGCAAGAACCACGACCGGCCCGTGCAGGGCCTCGGCCACGGCACGCTGCTCGTCGTCGAGCCCCTGGAGGGGACTCGGGCGGTCGGTCATGCCGCGATGCTCGCATGCCGGCCTGACGGGGACGCGATCGGGCGGCCGCGCCGGAGTCGGGATAACGTTGAGCCGTGACTGCTGACACCGACGTGACCATGTACAGCACCGTCTGGTGCGGCTACTGCCAGCGCCTGAAGGCCCAGATGACCCGCGAGGGCATCACGTTCACGGAGGTTGACATCGAGGCCGACCCGGCGGCGGCCGCCTTCGTCGAGTCCGTCAACGGCGGCAACCAGACGGTCCCGACCGTGCTGTTCCCCGACGGCACCGCCGTCTCGAACCCGCCGATCGGCCGGGTGAAGGAACTCCTCGGCCGCTAGCCCGGTCAGCGAGGGATGAGCGGACGCGACCAGTCACCTGGCAGCTCAGCCCCGTACCAGCGCTCGATCAGCCGGCGGGCGATCGAGACCGACGGTGGTAGGCGCACCTCGCCGGATGCACACGCGGAAGCGAGTTCGTCGCGGGTGAACCAGCGTGCCTCGACGATCTCCTCGCCGTCGACATCGATCGTCGGGTCGTCCGTCCAAGCGTGGTAGCCGAGCATGAGTGAGCACGGAAACGGCCACGGCTGACTGCCGAGGTACCGGATGTCGTCGAGGCCGTCGCTGATCACGACCCCCGACTCCTCGTGGATCTCGCGGCGTACGGCGGCCTCAGCCGACTCCCCTGCCTCGACGAATCCGGCCAGCGTGGAGAACCAGCCCTCGGCCCAGCGGCCCTGGCGGCCCAGCAACGCCCGGTCCTGGCGATCGAGGACGAGGACGATGACCGCCGGGTCCGTGCGGGGGAAGTGCTCACTGTCGTCAGCCGGGCAGTGCCGAGACCAGCCCGCGGCACTGAAAACGGTCTCCGCGCCGCAGCGGGGGCAGCGGTGGTGCGTGCGCAGCCAGTTGTCCAGGGCGACGGCCGTCACCATCAGGCCGGCGTCACGCGCATTGAGGTCAGCCCCGATGCGACGCAGGTCTGCCCAGGACTCCTCGTCACCGTCGCGTTCGTCCGCATGACGTGCGAAGTACGCAATATCGCCGGCATCGACGCCCAGCAGGGTCAGGTCGACGTCGCCCGCGACATCCATCGCCGGGCTCAGGGCCAGCGCGACGGCACCGTCGGCGCTGTGGGTGATGCGAGCGCTTCCGTCGCACACCGTCACCACGCGCGACGCTGGATCAGCGCGGTGTCCGGCGAGCCAGTCGACATCCGAACGCCATTCCGCGGCACGGTCGACCTCCCCGCGGGCGAGGATCAAGTTGCCGAGCAGTTCCCGATCCGCGTCCATGGTCCGCGAGCCTAACCCGCCGCACGCATCGGTGCGTGACACGATGACCGGACCTACTTCCCTGGGGACTTTCCGTGAACGTGTTCATCCGCCAACTCACCGGCATCCGCTTCATCGCGGCCGCGTGGGTCCTGCTGTACCACCTGCAGGTGCCGCTGAACACCCTTCACCTGCTGATCCCCGTGTTCGCCGACACCCTGCGCGTCGGACGCCTCGGTGTCGACCTGTTCTTCGCGCTATCGGGTTTCATCCTGACGCACACCTACATGCGGCGACTCGGGCCAGCACTGCGCGTACGCGGCACCCTTGACTTCTGGTGGCTGCGGCTCGCGCGCATCTACCCCGTCCACCTGGTCATGCTGTTCATTGCCGGAGGTGCGGTCGTCGCCCAGGCCAAGGTCACCGGCGACGACCTCGACCGCGACTGGCTGAACCCGCTCGACTTCGTCAAGAACCTGCTGCTCGTTCAGGAGTGGGGCCCGGAGCCTCAGCGCGGCTGGAACTTCGTGGCCTGGTCACTGTCGATGGAGTGGCTCGCCTACCTGCTGTTCCCCCTGCTGGTGCTGCTCCTCATGCTGCTGCACCGCAAGGTCTCGACCCCGCTACTGGGCATCGCGTGGCTAGCCGCCCTGACTCCCCTGGTGATCTACGGCCTGTCGACCGGCGACCCGTACTACACCGACAACTGGGGATCGACCTACCGGATCCTGACCGAGTTCACCGCGGGCGCGATCACCTACCTGATCGTGTGCCGCTTCCTGCCGGACGAACGACTCTCGGAACCGGCCACTCCGCGTGTCGAACTCGTTGCGTCCGTCCTGTCCGTCGTACTGCCGCTCGCGGTCGTGGCCGGCGCCGTCTTCCTCGGCCACTGGGGTCCGGCGCAACCGCCCCAGATCGCCATCGACGGTGACGTCGAACCGCTACCGCCCTACTACCACCTGCTGCTCGTGCCCCTGCTGATCGCGTGGATCGGCTCACTTGCCCTGTCGCGCCGCGGGCTGGCCCGTTTCCTCTCGACCAAGACGCTGGTGCTCGGCGGCTTCATCTCGTACTCGCTGTACATGACGCACCTGGTCTGGTTCGGCCTGTGGCGTGCGGCGATGCGGGCGCTGGGTATCGAGGGCGGTCCGCTCTACGCGATCGCATTCACCGTGCTCGTCGTCGGTGCCGTCATCATCGCCTGGCTGATGTGGCGACTGGTCGAGGAGCCGGCCCGCGAGTGGATGCGCGGACTTGTCGGCGTTCGCCGCAAGCCGACCGAAGAGGCCGGCGAGGCGATTGCCGAGACCGCGGGCGATGCCGACAGCGCGCAGCCGGTCGATGTGGCGACCGCACCCACCGATCCGTTCGTCGCCCAGGAGAAGGACCCGGACGGCACACCCTGATCCTGCCCGTGACTTCGGCGCGACTACTGGGCCAGCAGCAGGGCGACCTCGGCCGCGGTGTCCGGACGGACCACCTCGCCGGTGCCGACGATCACGAAGGCCGCATCGACGTGCTCGACCGGCGCTCCCATGAGCGCCGCCCAGGCCAGCCGGTACAGGGCCAGCTGCATCGGGTCGACGTGGCGTGCTGACCCGGTCTTCCAGTCGATGACCTCATAACGGCCCGGACCGGTCTCGAAGACGGCATCGATGCGACCGTTGACGACCCGGCCGCCCACCAGTAGCGCGAATGGTGCCTCCACGGCTACCGGGGTCAGGTGGGCATAGGGCCCGCCCTCGAACGCAGCCTTCAGCTCGCTCAGCTGCTCGTCGCTGATGATGTCGGCATCGGCCGCACCCGGCAGGTCATCGGGATCCAGCAGTGACTGCTGTCCGAACCGGGTCTCGACCCAGGCATGGAACTCGGTGCCGCGCCTGGCCGCCGGGGCCGGCGGATGCGGCATCGGCCGTGCGAGATCGAGTGCGACGGCGGCCGGGTCGGCGAGGGCGCGCA
Source organism: uncultured bacterium (assembly GCA_903940375.1). Taxonomy (GTDB): domain Bacteria; phylum Actinomycetota; class Actinomycetes; order S36-B12; family S36-B12; genus UBA10649. Next base: position 4,921 of record CAJAKT010000059.1, read on the forward strand.
TGAGCAGGCTCGCGGACACGGAGTCGGGCAGTCGCACCATGCGCTCGCGGACGTGGTGCGCGCGAGCCTCCTCGATGAGCGCGGCCGTCAGCAGGTCCCAGCGCGCGATGGCCGCGGATTCGGAGGCAGGAACGCCGGCGGGTGCGCCGTCGTGATCATCGAATCCGGGCAGGGCGGGCTGGTGCGATGCGACATCGGACACCGCACGGGCCAGTTCCTGCAGTGCGGCCAGCCGGTCCGGTTCAGGAGCCGCCGGCCACGGCACGGGGAAGGTCGCGCCCTGCGCCTCGGGATTGACATCGTCGGCACCGGGTGCGGGCGCCCAGTGCACCACGTCACCGAGGCCGTCGTTGCACGCCTCGAACACGGTCATGAGGAAGCCATCGGGACCGCGGGGCCTGGTCTGCGAAGGACCCCACCAGTGGCCAGAGACCGCGAGCCCGCGTTCTGCTCGGGTGAAGGCGACATAGGCCAGCCGCTGGTTCTCCAGTCCGACGAGCTCCTTCAGCACGGCCTTGTACTCGTCAAAGTCCTTCTTGCGCGGGCTCTCCCCGAGGATGGGGAACGAACCCAGGTCATCGGTGCAGTCGTCGCGCAGGGGCCAGGGCACCGTGCGGCCACTGGTCGGCCAGGCAGGGCGGCCGCGACCACCGGGGAAGGCCCCCTTCGCGACGAACGGGACGAAGACGTAGCCGAACTCCAGGCCCTTGGCCTTGTGGACCGTCAGCAGCTGCACGGCATCGGCGGGGCCGCCCACCTCGAGTTCGAGGTCGATATCGAATCGCTCGGCATCACGTAACCGGCTCAGGAAGGCACCGAGCGTGAGCCGGCCGTCGAGCTCAGTGAAGTCAGCAGCCAGGTCGAGGAAGGCGTGCAGTGCGTGCTGCTGCTGTCGTGCGACGGCTGGCTCACCGAGCGAGGCCTCGACCTCAAGCCCCGAAACGCGCATCACGCGCAGGAGCAGTTCGGGCAACGGCTCCCCCGCGTGCCCGCGCAGCATGCGCAGCTCGGCCGCCATCTCGCCGAAGCGCGCGATCGCCTCCGGCGAGTAACGATCAAGCTCGCCCAGGTCGTCGAGGGCCTCGGTGAGCGACACCGCCTCGACGATGTCGGTACCCGATACAGCATCGTCAAGTGCCTGGGCGATGGTCTCCTGAGCGGAGCGATGCCGTCCACCCGCAAGGCGCGCTGCACGATCGCCCAGGGCCGCGAGGTCGCGCGCGCCGATGCGCCAGCGCGGACCGGCGGCCAGCCGCACGAACGCCGGATTGGCTGTGGGGTCGTGCAGCACCTCGAGCATGCTGCGCAGATCGATGACGGCGGGCTGCGCAAGCAGCGCGGCCGCTCCGACCAGCTGGGTGGGGATGCCGCGACGGCGCAGGGCTGCATCAACCACCACCAGATCCCGGCCGGTCGCGGCGAGCACCGCGATGTCGCGCCACGCGATACCCGGCTCACCCCGTCCACCCGCGTGGGTGTGCTCGATCTCGTGGACCAGCCAGTCGACCTCGGCCGAATAGGTCTCGAACAGCGCACATGACACCGCGCCCTGGCCCTTGCCGTTGTCGCCCGGCTGCAGCGGCTCGACACCGGAGTGCACGGTTCGTAGGTGCGCCGACGTGCGGTTGGCGATCTCGAGGATCCGCGGACCCGACCGACGGTTCTGTGACAGCACGAAACGCGCGGCCACCCCCTCGCCCGCGGGCGGGAAATGGTCGGGGAAGTTCTCGATGTTGTCGACGCTGGCCCCGCGCCAGCCGTAGATGGCCTGGCATGGGTCGCCGACGGCCATCACCGGATGACCATCACCGAAGATCCGCTGGAGCAGCATGCGCTGGGCGATGGAGGTGTCCTGGTACTCGTCGAGCAGGACGACGCCGTATCTCGCACGCAGGTCGGCTACGACATCTGGAAACCGATCGACGATCTCCCCGGCAAGCCGAATCTGGTCCGCGAAGTCGACCACATCCCGCGCGGCCTTCTCGGCTCGCCACTCGGTGACCAGACCGGCGATGACGGCGCGCTGCTCGGATGCCGACAGCATCTCGGTGCCGGTGTTCTGCAACGGGGCGACTGATCGCAGCATCGCGACCATGTCGTCGTCGAACTGCGCCAGCTGCTCCGGAGTGATCGCCAACTCGGTGAGCTCATCATCGAGGCTCAGCAGATCGCCGGTGATATCGACCGGCGAGCGGCCGATCCCTGACAGTGGCAGTCCGGACCGGCACACCACGCGGTACGCCAGTTGCTGACGCGCACCATCGGTGAGCATCGTCGCGCCCGGTTCACGACCGAGGCGGATGCCATGCTCGGCAAGGATGCGAGCCGAGAAGGCGTGGTAGGTCAGCACCTGCGGCTCGCCGATCGGATCGCCATCGGGTGTCTCCGGGTCGATCAGGCCATTGGCAACCAGCGCAGCGATGGATCGACGCATCGACGTGAGCAGCTGTGCGGTCGCCTTCGTGGTGAACGTCAGACCGAGAACGGAGTCGGGTCGGGCCATGCCACTGCCCACAAGCCACGCCACCCGGGCCGCCATTGAGGTGGTCTTCCCCGATCCGGCACCCGCGACGATCACGGCCGGGTCAAGCGTCGCTGAGACGGCCTGCCACTGCTCGTCGGTGAGCGTCAGGTCCAGGGCAGCATCGAGGCTGGCACGCGACAGGGTCATGTGGTCACCTGCTCACCCTCGGGCTTCGCCGGGCAGGCAGATCGGTAGGCACACCAGCGGCAGGCCGGCCCGGCATTGGCGGTGAATGCCTCGGTGCGAATCGTGTGCGCGGCGGTACCGAGCCGAACCTCCACCCAGGTCGGCTCCTCACTGCCCAGCGCATCCTGGAACTGCACCTTCGGCTCGACGGAATCCTTCGCGGCATCGACCCGCAGTTGCACGAGCGCCGCCCCGCCGACACCAGCAGAGTGGTCGACCTCGGCATCCTCGCGCAGCAGCAGCTGGTAGACACCCAGCTGGCCGTGCTCGGGGATCTCCTTGTCGGGCACGGGGTTGCGCATGTTCTTCAGATCGATCGCGACGAGGCGACCAGCCGAGTCGCGCTCGACGCGGTCGATGAATCCCCGCAGCCGAACGGACTGCTCCGCGCCATCGGGGCCGGGGACGTGTACCTCGGCCGCCACCGATGTCTCCGTGCCGACCAGGGCCCGATCGGCTCGCACGTGATACCCGAGGAAGCGGGCGAGGGCGGCATGTGCCTCGCGACGCTCCGACTCCGACTGCCAGCGCGCCTCGAATCGAAGTTCGGACCACACCCGGTCGACCTCGGCGTCCATATCGGCGAGCACGGCCGGCACCTCGCCCTTCGCCACGAAGTCCGCGACGGCATGCACGATGCTGCCGAAACTGGTGGCCGTGCCGCGCGGCGTATCGGCATGGGCCTCATGCTCGAGAAACCACTTGAGCGGACAGCCGATGATGCCGTCGAGCCCGCTGCCCGACAGTGCGATCGGCAGGTCCGGGTCGCGTACAGGACGCTCGCTCACGGTGGAGGCGCGCATCCCCCACCAGGTGTTCGGATCGGCCAGCGGAACGAGGGCCTCACCATCCTCATCGCGCTGGGCCGCCAGCACCGCCAGCCGCTCGACCGCGGCCGCGCGCAGGTGCGCGGAAACGGTCGGGTCGACCGCGGCGATGCGCAGTTCGGCGACGAGACCGTCGAGTGAGACGTTGTGCGCCGGCCGGCCCGGCTCGTCCCAGGCC
>CAJAKT010000060.1 GCA_903940375.1 uncultured bacterium
GGCCCGCGGTCAGGGACTCGCCCGTGGCGATCGTCAGGCCCCGCTCTGCCAGCAGCGCGACGATGTCCGCGGCCGGAACCTCAGGCACGATGGACGCCCAGGTTGCTGCTGGTGGCCAACGGCTGGCGGCGCAGGCGCACGGCCCGCACGACGTAGTCGAGCCCCGTCGCGACGGTCAGCACCAGCGCGATGCCCATGACGACGGCACTCACCGTGGACCACCAGGTCAGCGGGACATCGGCGAGATACATCGTGATGGCAACGGTCTGCGCGAGCGTCTTCAGCTTGCCGCCGCGACTGGCCGGGATGACACCGTGCTCGATCACCCAGAATCGCAGCAGCGTCACGCCCACCTCGCGCACGAGGATGATGCCGGTGACCCACCAGGACAGGTCACCCAGAACAGAGAGTCCGATGAGCGCCACGCCCGTGAGCGCCTTGTCGGCGATCGGATCGGCGACCTTGCCGAACGTCGTCACGAGGCCGTAGCGGCGCGCGATGGCACCGTCCATCAGGTCCGTGATCGAGGCGAGGACGAAGACGATCGCCGCCGCGTCGCGCGCCGTGCCGAGTGTTCCGTCATCTACCGCGAGGAGCACCGCGAGGAGGGGGACGCACAGCACGCGCAGGAGCGTCAGGGCATTGGGCAGATTGACGAGCGGCGCATCACCCACGGGGTCGGCCGCGCGGTCAGGAATCGGCGGCTTCATCAGGCCCGCTCGGCGAGACGGGCGATGAGGTCGACCCCTTCCACATCGAAGACGACGGCGTCGACCAGGTCACCGACCTGCACCGTCGTGTCCCCGATCATCACCATCGTGGCGGCATCGTCCGGGCCCTGATGCCCGGCCCGGCCGATGGCCATCGGCTGCTCGTCCTCGTCGAACTCCAGCGTCTCCACGAGCACCATGACGCGCTCGCCGATCCGGTCCTCCGCACGCTGGGCCATGACCTCGTCGACAAGTGCCGATACCTGCTCGACCCGCTCCCGGATGATCGACTCGTCGACCTTGTCGGGCAGCCCGACCGCCTCGGTGCCGTCCTCGTCGCTGTAGCCGAAGACACCCACGGCATCCAGTCGCGCCTGCTCGAGGAAGGACAGCAGGTCGTCGAACTCCTCCTGCGTCTCACCCGGGAAGCCGACGATCACGTTACTGCGGATGCCCGCCGATGGATCGAGGGCACGAATCCGGTCGACCAGGTCAAGGAACTCCGCCTTACCGCCGAATCGTCGCATCCGCCGCAGCACCGTCGGGCTCGCATGCTGGAACGACAGGTCGTAGTACGGCGCGACCACCGGCGTCATCGCGATCGCACTGAGCAGGTCAGGGCGCACCTCCGCAGGCTGCAGGTACGCAACGCGGACGCGCGCCACCGTGGTGTTCGACGCGATGCGCGGCAGCAGCGCCTCGAGCAGCCGAAGGTCGCCGAGGTCCTTGCCGTAGGAGGTCGAGTTCTCGCTCACGAGGACTACCTCGCGCACGCCCTCCCCCACAAGCCACGCGACCTCGGCGAGGATGTCGGCCGGCGGGCGCGAGACGAATGAGCCGCGGAAGGACGGGATCGCACAGAAGGAGCATCGCCGGTCGCAGCCCGATGCGAGTTTGACCGGAGCGACCGGACTGCCATCCAGACGGCGGCGCAGCACCGGCGGCTGCCAGCCCGGGACCTGCGTCGACGACGGTGACGCCGATGCATGACCGGGCACCGCGGCGGTCGAGGCCTGCCGGTCGACGGGCGAGATGGGCAGCAGCTGTCGGCGGTCGGTAGGAGTATGCGGAACATGCGGCTCGCCCGCGACGATGCGCCGCAGCTTCTCGCCGATATCGGGATAGTCGTCGAAGCCGAGGACCGCGTCCGCCTCCGGCAGCGACTCCGCAAGCTCCTTGCCGTAGCGCTCAGCAAGGCACCCGACGGCTACGACAGCCTTGGGGCCTGCACCGCCCTGCTTCAGGTCGGCGACGGACAGGATCGCATCGATCGAGTCCTTCTTCGCTACCTCGACGAACCCGCAGGTGTTGACGAGCACGGCATCCGCATCGTCCGGATCGTCGACGAGCTCCCACCCGTTCGCCGCCAGCCGCCCGGCCATCTCCTCGGAGTCGACCTCGTTGCGGGCACAGCCCAGGGTGACGACGGCGACCTTCTGGCGCACGTCAGGAAGGTCAGGGGACACGACCACAGCCTACGCAGTCGGAATCGACGCGTGAGCGTCAGTCAAGTGGCCGGCTGCGGAGCTCGTTGTCGAAAGCATCGATGAGGTCATCGGGGTCGAGCCCCAGCACGGGCGCCATCGACCGAAGCTGGCCACGGGCGTAGACCAGGCCGCCACAGTGGCTGAAGTCGTCCTGCTCCATCGCCGACAGGATCGAGGCCCGCAGTTTCGTGATCTGAGCAAGGTCGTCAAGGCTCATGCCGCGAGCGGTGCGTGCTGCACTGAGCATCTCCCCAGCCGACATGACTCCCCGATCGATTCGCAGCCCCGTCCTCGCATCGTACGGGGGGGTCGTGCAGCAGCGCAGCGGAACCCGCTCGCGGGGCTACTCCTCGCCGCCCCGCAGGATCAGCAGCAGGCCCGGCAGGTCATCGGGCTTCACGAGCACGTCACGGGCCTTGGAGCCCTCGCTGGGGCCCACGACCCCGCGCGACTCCATGAGGTCCATCAGCCGGCCGGCCTTGGCGAAGCCGACGCGCAGCTTGCGCTGGAGCATCGAGGTAGAGCCGAACTGCGTGCCCACGACAAGCTCGACGGCCTGCAGCAGGATGTCGAGGTCGTCGCCGATCTCCTCATCGACCTCACGGTGAGCTGAGGGTGCCGCGACAACGTCGGGGATGAACTCCGCCTCGCCCTGCGCCTTGCAGTGCGCCACGACGGCCTTGATCTCCGCCTCGGAGACGAAGGCACCCTGAATGCGCATCGACTTGTTGGCGCCCATCGGCAGGAACAGTCCATCACCCTGACCGACGAGCTTCTCCGCACCTGGCTGGTCGAGGATGACGCGGCTGTCGGCGAGGCTCGACGTCGCGAACGCCAGCCGGCTCGGCACGTTGGCCTTGATCAGGCCGGTGACGACGTCGACGCTCGGGCGCTGCGTGGCGAGCACCAGGTGAATGCCTGCTGCCCGAGCGAGCTGCGTGATGCGGACGATCGCATCCTCGACGTCGCGCGGGGCAACCATCATCAGGTCGGCGAGCTCGTCGACAATGACGAGCAGATACGGATAGGGCTTGATCTCGCGCTCGCTGCCGGGCAGTGGCGTGACCTTGCCATCCTGAACAGCCTTGTTGAACTGATCGACATGCCGGTAACCGAAGTGCGCCAGATCGTCGTAACGACGGTCCATCTCCTTGACGACCCACTGCAATGCGTCGGCTGCCTTCTTCGGGTTCGTGATGATCGGCGTGATCAGGTGCGGGACCCCCTCGTACGCCGACAGCTCGACCCGCTTGGGGTCGATGAGGATCAGTCGCACCTCGTCGGGCGTGGACCGCATGAGAATCGAGGTGATGAGACTGTTGATGCAGCTCGACTTTCCGGCGCCAGTGGCACCGGCCACGAGCAGGTGCGGCATGCGCGCGAGGTTGGCCATCACGAAGCCGCCCTCGACGTCCTTGCCGAGCGCAGCCGCCAGCGGATGGTGATCGCTCGTCGCGGCACTGCTGCGCAGGACATCCCCCAGTGCGACCAGTTCACGGTCCGTGTTGGGGATCTCGACGCCGATGGCCTTCTTGCCGGGGATCGGACTGAGGATGCGAACATCGGCGCTCGCAACCGCGTAGGCGATGTTCTTGCTCAGCGCGGTGACGCGCTCGACCTTGACGCTTGGCCCGAGCTCGATCTCGTAGCGCGTGACGGTCGGGCCGCGCATGAATCCGGTGATCGCGGCGTCGATGCCGAACTGCTCCATGACCTCCGTCAGGGCGGCGACCACGTGGTCATTTGCCTTCGTCGCGGTCTTGTGCGCCGGGCCCGTCTTGAGCACGTCGCGCTTCGGCAGGGCGTAGGCCGTGCGACGCGGGAACGTGAGCTGTCGCGGCTTCGCAGCCGGCTTCGCTGTGCTGAGCACGATGGTCTCGTTGCGCGCCGGGTGACCGACCGGATGCACCTCGGTGACCTGCGGCTCCTCGACCTGGTCAGTGAGCAGGTGGTAGGACGTGTCGTGACCGGGGCTGACGCCTGCCATCAGGATCGCTGCAGGACGGTCCTCGTCCTCCAGCATCGTGGTGTGGGCGATGTCATCGTCGGTCTCGTGCAGGAATGAGCTCTTGTCGGCGATCGCATCCGCATCGAGGTCGGCATCGTCGTCGAGTTCCTTCGGCTCCCGAGGGCTGCGCCGCACCAGGCCGATTGCCCCGTGCGCCAGCCGCTGCGAGCCGCTGCGCACCGATGCCAGCGAGGTCGCGGTCAGCACGAGCAGGCCGAATACGAGCAGGAGGGTCAGGACCAGCCCGGCCACGATGGGCCCGACGGCCGCCACGACGGGTGCGGTGGCCATCCAGCCGATCACGCCGCCGCCAGCGGACATGGCATCAGCACCATCGCTCGGAGTGGCCGCACCCATGATCAGGTGCCAGATGCCGATCACGCCGACGAGGACCGCGGCAGCGCCGATCACCAGGCGTCCGGTGGTCGCGTTGTCGTCTGGGTGCCGCAGGAAGCGCCAGGCCAGGCCCAGCAGGATGAGAGGAGACAGCCAGGCGAGGGCTCCGATGAGCGCGGTGATGACCATGCTCGCCCACGAGACGAACCAGCCATCGACGCCGAACCAGGTGGCTGCCACGAGAGTGGCGGCGCCGGCGATCAGGGCAAGGCCCAGGCCATCGCGACGGTGCGACGGGTCGAGGTCGCGGGCACCGCGGCCGAGCGCACGCGCAGCTCCGCCCACGAGGTGGGCGGCACCCAGCCAGATCGCCCGCAGCAGCCGCCCGAGGGCGGCAAATGCACGGGGCACCGGCCCCGGAGTCACCGGCTTTCGGGCCGGGGCCTTGCGAGCACGCGCCGAGGACGCGGCCGGTCGGCGGGTGGGCTTGGCGGCAGCGCGGGATGACCGCGCGGGGGAAGACGTGCGGGAAGCCATATGGGGAGCGTAGTGGTCAGACCCCACTGGTACCGGTAGTCACACGCGCCACGCCCGCACCACCTTTAGCCGGGTTTCTCCCCTGCGCTCACTCCTCGCTAGGCCTCGCGACATCCGGCCCAGCTCCGGGGCTCGCAGCGCACACTCCTCGCTAGGCCTCGCGACAACCGGCCCAGCACC
>CAJAKT010000061.1 GCA_903940375.1 uncultured bacterium
AGCAGCTGTCGCTCGAGCAGGCGCTCGAGTTCTGCCGCGAGGACGAGTGCGTCGAGGTGACGCCCGGCTTCGTGCGGATCCGCAAGGTGCTGCTCGCGCAGACCGACCGTGCGAAGGCTGGCCGCAAGCCGAAGGGCTGACTTCTTGAGGCATCGGACCCAGACCTGCTAGTTGTCGATGCTGTCGAGATCGACTGGGCAATGCGACACGAGGCCACGCCTTCCTGAAAGCGTCGCCCCACTGCGTGGGAACCTCAACTGCCTGGATCGGGCGCATCCGATGTAGGCGAGTCCTCCTTGACGTTAGCGCTCCCGAACGCGGGGCGCATTCCTGCGTAGGACCCCGAAGACCCAGACCACTTGACCAGCTGAAAGCTAACATAGTAAAGTGCGCTTTGAGTGATGGTGCAATGCACTATAAAGGGGGATTCAGTCATGGGGGTCCGTATGAGCAGGTCCGTTTCGAGCGCGTTCATCGGCGGGCTATCGCTCGCCCTGATACTCGGTGCTGGGGTGGTGGGAGCGCCTGCGGCCCTCGCATCTTCGTGTAGCGCGACTCCCGTTGCCAGCGGGACTGGTCTGGCCACGATTTTCACGGAAACCCATACAGCCGTCGGCACGTGCGATTGGACGCCACCGACGGGGGTCGTATCGGTTGACGTCCTCCTGGTGTCAGGTGGTGGCGGTGGTGGCGGTGGTGAGTTGACCAGCGGCGGTGGTGGCGGTGGCGGCGGGGCGGGTGAAGCGAAGGCCGTTGCCGGCATCAACGTTCTTGGCACACCCCCATTCGCCGTCACGGTCGGAGACGGTGGTCTTGGCGGACCCTCGGGTTTGGACGGCTTGCAGGGGGGCCAATCGTTCTTTTCCGGCAGAAGCGCGGAGCCGGGTGGATATGGGCAAACCAGCACCACGGCCACCGGCGGCGGAAGAGGTGGCGACAGCACTCCGAGGATAGGTGGTGGCGGCGCCGGCGCCGGTCAGGGTGGTGGCGGCAGCGGCGCCGGTCAGGGTGGTAACGGAACGGCCGCGACCAGCGCCAATGGGGCGAATGGAATTGCTGCTGCCATCGCCACCGGACTTGCCGGCAGCCTCTTCGCAGGCTGGGCTGATGTATACGGCGCTTCCGGAGGCGGAGGTGCTTCCGGATCCGCGACCCGGGGGCTTGGTGGCTCTGGCGGTGGCGGTGATGGTGGATCCTCGAGTGCTGGATCGATTGGGTCACCGAACACCGGTGCCGGTGGTGGCGGTGGTGGCAGTGCCAACGCTGGAGGAAAGGGCGGCAGCGGCCTCGTCATCATCAGGTACCAGGTCGCGGCAATTAGTCCTGCGACGCTGACCATCAACGCGACGGTCGGCCAGGCGATCACCCCAACCACGTTCGCGCTCTACGGCGTCGGTGCGACGCAGCGGAATCAGTGGTGCGACTCGACTCCGGGAACTTACGACAACGTCTCCGCCTATGAGTTGGTGCCCGGGATCACCCTCGATGAGTCAACGTGCGGACTCTCCGGGACACCGACTGCCACTGCGTCGACCGCATCATTCGTTATTGGAGGCGGCGGTGCTGTCACTGTCCCAGCGGGAGGCAAGAGCACCGTCACTATCACGGTTTCCGCCAGTGGTGGAGGAGGGAGCGGCGGAGGTGGCAACTCGTCCTCGACGACCGACTCACCTCCCGCACCAACATCTACCCCAAGTCCTACTCCTACTCCTACTGTCTCGACGCCTCCCACGCCTGTGCTTGAACCCGTCATTCCAGGTTCGAATACGAACATTCCGGCTGCTGGTGTACCCCTCGGCGCATCTGTCTACCTGGTGAACGGTCAGCCGCAGACGGTTGTGGTGAAGCCGGATGCGCCGAAGGCTGCGACAGCTATCGATGTGGTGGGTGATGGCTTCACGATGAAGCTCGCCGGTCTCGGTGCGGATGGGCAGCCGCTGGGCGTGACGAGTGACGGTGCGTTGATCCTGCAGCAGGATCGCACTGCTGCGGTGGAGGGCACGGGTTTCAAGCCGAACAGCGACGTCGAGCTTTACGCGTTCTCGACTCAGCGATTCCTTGGGTCGGTGAAAACTGATGCGTCGGGCAATTTCAAGGGCACGGTGCCCCTGCCGATGGACATCCCCGCTGGTCGTCACACGCTCCAGTCGAACGGATTCGCTCCCGACGGTGCCGTGCGCTCGCTGTCGTTGGGCGTGCTCCTCAGCACTGACAAGGCTCCCGTGAAGGCCAAGGTCGCCAGGGCGACGGTGTTCTTCGATGCGCTGTCGGCGCGGCTCAGTTCGACGGCCAAGGCGTCGCTCAAGGCCCTGGTGAAGGGGCGTGGGGCGTCGGCCACTCGGAGCGTGGTGGTCGGCTATGTCCAGCCGGCAGGCACTTCGTCCAACGACAAGGCGCTGTCCACCCAGCGGGCGAAGACAATTGCTGCCTACCTGCGCTCACTCGGGCTCAAGGGCACCGTGACGACTCGAGGAGACGGCGTGGCCAAGGAGACCGGTGCGGCAGGACGCAAGGCCGTGATCGCGATCCGTTACGTGAGGTAGCGACGGGCGCGAAGTAAGCGCCGACCATCGCTCCGTCCAATTTGAACACCAGTCTGACGATTGACGAGACATCTTGGCATCAATATAGTGACATTCACTATTAGAATTCACGGTCGGAACCACGGGAGGAATGACGTGCGCGGCATTGGGATGAAGTTCATAGTCGGAGGACTGGGCGCCTCGCTTGTTCTCGGCCTTGGAGTCGTGGGCATGGCCCCAGCTGCAATCGCCGCTGCATGCACAGCAAGCCCAGTGACCAGCGGGTCCAATGCGACCGTCACCTTCTTGAGTACCTGTGACTGGACGGTTCCAAGTGGAGTGACGTCCCTGACCAGTGTCGTTGTGGTCGGCGGTGGCGGCGGTGGCGGCGCTGGTGCACTGGGTGCAGGTGGTGGCGGCGGTGGTGGCCAAGTCAGCGGGAACACCAGTGTTGCGGTCACGTCAGGAGCATCGATTTCAATCACCGTCGGTGCTGGGGGTGCCGGAGCAACCTCAGGTACGGGCACAGCCGGTGGTCTATCAAAGTTCGGGTCGAATCCGGACGTGCTCGGTGGGACAGGCGGCACAGCAGGTACTGCTCTAAATGGCGGTACTGGCGGCGCCAGTGGCGCCAAGACGGGTGGATTGGGAACCGGCCTCTACGGCGGTGGCGGCGGTGCCGGTGCAGGTGCCAACGGTGGAGCCACCCGCCAGGGATACCCATTTAGTGGCGCGCCGCTTTACAACTACGGCGGTAACGGCGGTGACGGCACCACTGCCACTAGTGGGGTTACTTACGGTGGCGGTGGCGGTGGCGGGTTTTCCGGAAACATCTCCCGTGCCGGCCAACCCGGTGCCGGTGGCGGCGGCGGCGAAGGCGGGGACGGCATGACGTCTGGCACTGACGGCTTGGGCGGTGGTGGTGGCGGCGGCTATTGGACTAGCAACAGCACCTCCGATGGCATGCGTGGCGGATCGGGTGTCGTTGTCGTCACCTACGTCCTTCCATCGCAGGCTCCGACAGCAGCAACGAGTGCCGCGACCAGCCTGACGCAGACGACCGCAACCCTCAACGGCACCGTGGACCCGGGCCGCGCCAGCACGACCGTCAACTTTTGCTGGGGCACCGCTGCTGACTTGACTGGCTGTACGCCCGTGGCCGCAACGGAGTCGCCGGTGTCCTCGTCTGCATCTGCCACATCCGTTTCCAAGGCGCTTACTGGGCTCACCGTAGGGACGACCTACTACTACAAAGTCGTGGCAAGCAATTCGGTCGGAACCACCACGTCCAGTTCGCCGTTCGCGAGCTTCGCAACCCCCGATATTCCAGTAGCCACAACGGGCTCGGCAACGAATGTGGTTCTCAGGGGAGTCACTCTGAACGGCACGGTCGTCGCGAACAACCTCCAAACGACGACTTCCTTCTGCTACGGCACAGCGTCGGATCTCACTGGATGCACCTCCGTGGCGGCGGCAGAGTCGCCCGTCGCGGCCAGCACTGGCGCGACGTCAACCCCAGTAACAAAGGCCGTCACGGGTCTGCTGCCCGGCACCACGTACTACTACAGGGTGGTGGCCTCGAATTCGCTCGGATCAGCGGCCACGGCCAGTATTCAGTCGTTCACGACCACGTCAGCGGCGCCCGACGTCACGACGAATGCGGCCACGTTGGTCACCGCACTGAGCGCAACGCTCAATGCATCCATCACCCCTAACGGGTCTTCGACCTCGGCGGTGGATTTCTGCTGGGGCACTGACTCGGCACTCGCCGGATGCGCGAGTGTCTCGGCAACGCCATCTGTCATCTCGGGCACAGCCAGCGCAACAGCGGTCACGAAGGCGCTGACGGGCCTCACCCCGGGAACGACCTACTACTTCCGGGCGTCGGCCACCAACGGGCAGGGGTCGACGACTGGCGCCTCGATCCTGTCATTCAGCACGCCGGCGCTGCCCACGGCAACGACGAGTGCGGCGACGAGCGTGACGCTCACCGGGGCGACCCTGAACGCTTCGGTGACTCCGAACAGCAACAACTCGACGACCGTGAGTTTCTGCTATGGAACGGCCGTTGACCTCACCGGATGCACCTCAGTCACGGCAACGGGATCCCCAGTCGCCGGGAATGCCTCCGCGACGTCGGTGTCCAAGGCGCTGACCTCGTTGACGTCGGGCACGACGTACTACTTCCGTGTGGTGGCGACCAACGGTGCGGGAGATGCTCCTTCGTCCACGATCCTGAGCTTCTCGACGCTGACTGCTGCGCCGACGGTGAGTTCGAGTGCCGCAACGAGCGTCCTGGCTCGATCGGCCACGCTCAACGGCTCTGTCACGCCGAATGGCCTGTCGACGAGCGTGACGTTCTGCTGGGGTACTGCTTCGGATCTCTCCGGGTGCACTCAGGACTCGTCGCCTGCATCGCCGATTACCGGTTCCAGCGGCGCGACATCGGTCACGCTCCCGCTTACCGGGCTCATGCCGGCCACGACGTACTACTTCCGCGCCACGGCTACCAACACTGACGGCACGACGGATAGTTCGCCCATCCGCTCGTTCACGACGTCGACGGCTGCGCCAACCGTGACGACGGCCGCCGCCACGGCGATCACTACGACAAGTGCCACGATCGGCGCTGAAGTCAACGCCCACGGAGCAAGCACATCAGCCCTGGCGATCAAGTGGTCGGATGATCAAACAGTCGTCGACGGCGGCGGCGGCACTGTCGCCACGATCACGCCGATCTCGGCCACCGGCAATGCCAGTACGACTATCACGGCATCGCTCACCGGCCTCAGCGAGGGAACGGCGTACTACTACCGCGCGGTGGCAACGAACTCGCAGGGAACGACGAACGGTTCCACGGTCACGTTCATCACGGGAGTGACTCCGCCGCCGGCGCCACCGGCGCCGGCCGCATCTCCCGAGACCACGCCAACCCCAAGCCCTACGGCGACGACAATGCCGTCACTTGATGCGATCTTGAGCACAGACAATCCCTACATCCCAGCGGCGGGCCTGCCTGCCGGTGAGTCAGTGCTGCTCGTGAATGGAGTGCCGGCCCAGGTCAACGTCATTCCGGATGCCAAGGCCAATCCCAAGGGTCTCGACATCACCGGGCCGGACTTCTTCATGACCCTTGCCGGCCGCGGCGACAACGAGGATCCGCTGGGGCTCACGTCCAAGCAGGTGCTGATCCTTCAGTCCAAGAAGGTGGCCGGAGGCACGCGGCTGCGCTCTGAGGCCATGAAGATGTGCACCGTGGCAGCGCCCGTGGCTCTCACCTCGGGTAACGGCTTCCTCGCGAACTCCTCGGTGAAGCTCTATTTCCTGCCGAGCACCTATGTCGGCGAGGTCACGACGAACTCATCTGGCGAATTCAGCGGAGCAGTTCCCGTTCCGCCGGGCATGGCCTACGGGACCCAGACCCTGCAGGTGAATGGCTACTCGCCTGATGGGTCGGTGCGGAGCCTCTCGCTCGGTGTCGTGGTCAAGCCATCCTCGGTGGTGAACAAGGCATCGGCATCCTCGAAGGTCTATTTCGATCCTCTCTCGCCGCTCCTGACGCCTGAAGCGAGAAGGGCCCTCAACGTGCTGGTCAAGAAGGCCGAGAAGCGCGGGATCAGCACCTCGGTCGTCGGCTTCGTGCAACAGGCCGGCCCTTCGACGAACGACGAGTCACTCTCCACACGGAGAGCCAAGGCGGTAGCCGCCTACCTGCGAAGCCGAGGCCTGGCGGGCGCCTACTCAGTCCGAGGGGATGGCGTGGCGAAGGCCGCGAGCTCCTCATCGACTGCCCGGCGCGTGAATGTGTCCGTGACGTACCAGCAGCCGTGCTGAGAATCGGCAAACGTCGATGACCGCTATTCGTGGGACAGGAGGATTCCGTATGTCACGTGCCGTTCATCGGGCGTCGGTAGTGGCGACATCGGTCGCGCTGGTTGCGGCGGCGATCGGATTCGCTCCGGCGGCATCGGCGGTGGCGTGTCCCACTCTGGCAGTGGAGACACCATCCGGATCGGGCGTATGCGTCTGGGGTCTGACGGGTGCAGCGTCCATCCCCACCACGATTCCCGCGGGCGTCACCTCGGTTGACGTCTTGCTCGTCGGCGGTGGCGGTGGCGGTGGCGGCGGCTACAGCAAGGCTGGCTCCGGTGGTGGTGGCGGCGCTGTTCGGTCCTTCGCCGTGAGTGTTACTGCGGGGCAAAGCCTCTCCTTCTCCATCGGGAGTGGAGGTGCCGGTGGAACTGTGACCAGCAGTGGCGCAAATGGATCGGCAGGTACAGACACGTCGCTAACCGTCAATGGGGTAACCCAGCCGTTGGCGCAAGGTGGCGGTGCTGGTCTGGGAACCGGTGGAAACGCATCTGGCAAACGGGGAGGCGGATCATCGGGCTGGACGGCCAGTGGCAGCACTTCGTCCTCGTATTCGGGTGGCTATTGGTCCTCGACTCCGGGCGAGAACAGCGGTGCGGGCGGTGCGGGTGTCGCTGGCCTCGGAACAGACGCTTCCAACGTTTCTGGCGCAGGCGGAACCGCATTCACCCCGACTTCCGGGCAATGGGGCACAGTTCTTGCGGCTCTGTCAGGCGGACTCACCGGGCCATTCGGTGGTGGCGGTGGTGGTGGCGGCGCCCACCCGGCAGGGTCGACGGGCGGAGCGGGTGGTCAAGGTGCGGGCGCAGGAGGCAATGGCACGAGTCCTGCCAATGCCGGTGGAGCGGCGACCAACCCCGGCGGTGGCGGTGGTGGCGGTTCGGGAGTTTCGCTCGGCGGCGCTGCTGGTGGTCGTGGGGCCGACGGAATCGTGCTCATCGCCTTCACCTAC
>CAJAKT010000062.1 GCA_903940375.1 uncultured bacterium
GCCGGTCGATGTCGCACGCACCCTGCTCACCGAGCGGGGTGTGCCGCTGTCGGCTGTCCGGATCGTCGATGCCGCCCGTGGTGCATCAATGGCCGACAACCCGTTGTCCACGTTGCGTGCCCACGACGATGTCACGGTCTCGGTCGCCGTCGGACTGGTCGCCGACGGGCAGGCGGATGCCTGGGTGTCCGTTGGTCATACCGGCGCTGCCGTCGCTGCGGCCGTCCTGGGCCTGGGCCGCGTTCCGGGGATGTCCCGGCCGGCACTTGCCGTGGTCGTGCCCGCCCTCGCCGGTCCCGTCGTGCTTGTCGACGCAGGCGCGGCGCCGGATGCGACACCCGATGTCCTGCGCCAGTTCGCCCTTGCCGGGTGGGCATATGCCCGTGCGCTCGGCACCGCTGACCCGATCATCGGGCTGCTGAGCATCGGCAGTGAGGCGGGCAAGGGCGACCGCCTGCGCAAGTCCACCCACGACCTCTTCACCGAATCCCTGCCCGGTATCGGTGTCCGCTACGCCGGGCTCGTCGAGGGAAACGATGTGGCCCTGGGCGGCCGGGCGCACGTCATCGTGACCGACGGGTTCACGGGCAATGTGCTGCTCAAGGGCATCGAGGGAGCCGTTCGCTGGGCCGCTCATCGGATGGGAGCCGCCTACGGCGACCCCGACCCGGCCCGGCTGATCGTCCGGGAGACGGCTACCTCGGAGTTCGCCGGCGGGATGCTGCTCGGCGTCAGCGGAGTCACCGTTGTCGGCCATGGGGCCGGCACCCCGGACGAGATCTGCGCCTGCGTGCAGCTGGCCGCCCGGGCTGCCCGGCTGGACCTGGTGGATGGCACCCGCGCGGCCTTGGCAAAGGTGGTGCGGGCGTGACCGCGGTCATCGATCGTCGCATTGCCGCAGGCATCGTCGAGGATGCGCTCAGCGGGGTATTCAGCCCCGAGGTGGTGCGTGGCCTGCGCGAGGACTCGCCGCTCGCGGGCATCGGCATGGCACCGGCTGACGCCGTCTGCGTCGCAGACGCCGTTGCTGCGGCAGCCGATCAGGCTGGGCTGGTCTGCCAGCTCTCCGACGGCGACTTCACCGCGGCGCACACGGTGGCGGACCTGGTGAGCGCGGTCGAGCTGGCCGCCCGGAAGGACGCGCGGTGAAGACCGACACCACCGAACTGCGGGAGAGCCTTGGCACCGGCATCGGCGTCGACCTCCTGACGCTGGCACTCACGCATCGCTCGTACGCATACGAGAACGGCAATCTCCCGACCAATGAGCGTCTGGAGTTCCTCGGGGACTCCGTCCTCGGCATTGTCATCACCGAGACCCTCTACGCGCAGTATCCGGACTGGCCGGAGGGTCAGCTCGCGAAGCTGCGTGCGGCCGTCGTCAACGCGGGCGCGCTCGCGGAGGTGGCCCGAACACTGGGGCTCGGCGACTATCTGTACCTCGGGCGCGGTGAGGAGACCACGGGCGGCCGCGACAAGTCGTCGATCCTGGCCGACACCATGGAAGCGGTGTTCGGGGCGGTCTTCCTGGACTCGGGCATCGACTCGGCACGAGCCGTGATCCACGGCCTCTTCGACCCGATGATCGAGAAGGCAGCCGAGCTCGGCGCCGGGCTGGACTGGAAGACATCCCTTCAGGAGGTGGCCGCGGCCGCCGGTCTGGGGCTGCCCGAGTACCGCGTCACCGATGTCGGGCCAGACCATGCCAAGGAGTTCTCCGCCGAGGCGGTGGTCGGGGGACAGGTGCTCGGTGACGGTGTCGGTCGGTCGAAAAAGGTCGCCGAGCAGCGCGCCGCTGCGACGGCTTATGGCCGAATCCTCGACGACCACCCCGACGTCCGACCCGCCAGCGCATAGGGCCGGGCCGTGCCCGAACTGCCGGAAGTCGAAGTCGTCCGTGCCGGAGTCGACCGGTGGGTCGGGGGCCGGACGATCGCTGGCGTCGAGGTACGGCATCCTCGGGCGGTTCGGCGGCACCTGGCCGGACCGCGTGACTTCGCCGACCGGCTGGTGGGCACGATGGTCGTGGGCGCGTCCCGCCGTGGCAAGTACCTGTGGCTGCCCCTGGCTCGGGAAGGGGAGAAGCCCGAAACGGCACTCGTCGGGCACCTGGGCATGAGTGGTCAGCTCCTCGTGGTGGCGGGTGACGCTCCGGACGAGCGGCATCTACGGGTCCGGTTCGCGTTCGCCGACGACGGACCGGAGCTGCGCTTCGTCGACCAGCGCACCTTCGGTGGCCTGGCTGTAGCCGACCTGGTGGCGGACGGGGCGGGTGGTCAGGTGCCGGGTCCGGTCGTGCACATAGCCCGCGATCCGCTGGACCCGGCCTTCGACGACGCAGCCTTCGTGCGCGCTGTGCGAGCGAAGTCCTCGGAGGTCAAGCGGATCCTGCTGGACCAGACCGTGGCATCCGGGGTCGGGAACATCTACGCCGATGAGGCCCTGTGGCGATCATCGGTGCATGGGTCCCGGCCGGGCGCGGCCCTGACCCGAGGAGCGGTGGCGGGACTGCTGGCCAATGTCCGGGCAGTGATGACGGAAGCCCTTGCCGAGGGTGGCACGAGCTTCGATGCCCTGTACGTGAACGTGAACGGGGAGAGCGGCTATTTCGACCGGCGGCTGGCGGCCTACGGGCAGGAGGGGCGTCCCTGCCCCCGCTGCTCCACGCCCATTCGGCGGACGGCCTTCATGAACCGATCCTCGTACTTCTGTCCTCGATGTCAGCCATGGCGACCGCGTGGGCGCGCCCGCCCGCACGGCACCGCCGGCGAAAGGTAGAGTCCGGCCGTGCACCTGAAGAACCTGACGCTCAAGGGCTTCAAGTCCTTCGCATCCTCAACGACCCTCCACTTCGAGCCTGGCGTGACCTGCGTGGTCGGCCCCAACGGCTCCGGCAAGTCCAATGTCGTCGACGCCCTCGCATGGGTGATGGGTGAGCAGGGGGCCAAGTCCCTGCGCGGCGGCAAGATGGAGGACGTCATCTTCTCCGGGACATCCGGACGTGCCCCCCTGGGTCGCGCCGAGGTGTCTCTCACGATCGACAACTCCGACGGTGCCCTGCCCATCGACTACACCGAAGTCACCATCTCCCGCACGCTGTTCCGTAACGGTGGATCCGAGTACGCGATCAACGGGGCTCCGTGCCGCCTGCTCGATGTGCAGGAGCTGCTGAGCGACTCCGGTATCGGCCGCGAGATGCACGTGATCGTCGGCCAGGGGCAGCTCGACACGATCCTGCAGGCCACCCCGGAGGATCGCCGCGGATTCATCGAGGAGGCGGCGGGAGTCCTCAAGCACCGCAAGCGCAAGGAGAAGGCCCTCCGCAAGCTGGATTCCATGGAGGCCAACCTCACCCGGCTGCAGGACCTCACGACCGAACTGCGTCGCCAGCTCAAGCCGCTGGGCCGTCAGGCAGAAGTAGCCCGTCGCGCGGTCGTCATCCAGTCCGAGGTGCGCGACGCGCGGCTGCGGATCATGGCCGACGACCTGCTCCATCTGCGTTACGCTCTTGCAGCCGAGGTCGCTGACGAAACGGCTCTGCGGGAGCGGCAGGCAGAGGTCGATGGCCGCCTCGCTGCACTCCTCGAGCAGGAGCGCCTTGCCGAGGAGCAGGCCCTGCTCGATGCACCACGACTGACGGTGGCGCAGGAGACCTGGTTCTCCCTCAGCGGCTTGCGCGAGCGATTCCACGGTCTGGTCCAGCTGTCCGGCGAGCGCGTCCGCCACCTGCAGCCGGAGCCCGAGGAAGAGGACTCCGGGCGCGACCCCGAGCAGATCGAGGCGGAGGCCCGAACCCTGCGGGCGGAGGAGTTCGAGCTCGGTCGTCAGGTCGAGGGTGCACGCGATGCCCTGTCACATGCCGAAGCCGGCCGGATGGCCGCCGAGTCGGCAGCCGCAGCCGAGGAGCGGCGCGTTGCCGAGGCGGAGCGCGCGGCAGCCGATCGACGTGAGGGGCTGGCCCGGCTCACCGGTCAGGTCAACTCTGCGCGGTCCAGGCTGGACACCCGTTCGGCCGAGATCGAGCGGCTGTCCGTGCAGATTGCCGAGGCGCGCCAGCGCGGCGAGGGCGCGCAGCACGAGTTCCAGCGCATAGAGGTCGACGTCGCAGGCCTGGATGCCGGCGAGGTGAGTCTGGACGCTGAGCACGAGGGTGCCGAGGCCGAGATGGCGGCGGCCGACGATGCACTTGAGCAGATGCGTACCCGTGAGGCAGCTGTCGAGCGCGAGCGCGCCGGCCTGGCCGCTCGGTGCGAGGCATTGGCCCTGGGCCTGCAGCGCAAGGACGCCGGTGCCCGTCTCGTCGAGGTCGGTGATCGACTTACCGGGATCCTCGGCCCCCTGGCCTCCCTTCTTCATGTCGAGTCGGGTGCACAGGCCGCTGTCGCGGCTGCCCTCGGCGATGTCGCGGACGCCATCGTCGTCAGCGGGATGGACGCGGCGATGCAGGCCGTCGTCCTGCTGAAGGACGAGGACGCGGGTCGCGCGGCACTTGTCGTGGCAGACGCTGAAGCTGTTCGGCCGAGTCGGCCGCACGTGCGCGATGCCGGTCAGCCGCTCCTCGACTTCGTCCGCTGCGAGCCGGTCCTGCAGCCCGTCGTCGATCACCTGCTCGAGCGCTGGACCCTCGTCTCCGATCTGGGCGAGGCAGCGGACCTCGCCGCGCATCACCCGGGACTGTCCTTCGTCACGCGCCAGGGCGACGTGCTGGCCCAAGGGGTCGTGCACGGTGGCTCCGCGAGCGCACCGAGCCTTCTCGAGGTGCAGGCGGCGTACGACGAGGCAAGTGAGAGCCTGGCCCGACTCGGGCATGAACTGGATCGGCTGCGTTTCGACATGGCCGCGGCTCGTACGCGACAGACAACTGCTGCGTCGCGGGTCGAGGGCACCCTCGCCCGGCTGCACGAGTCGGATGCCCGGATGGCGGCCGTGGCCGAGCAGCTGGGGCAGCTCGGACAGGTTGCCCGCGCAGCCCTTGCCGAGGCCGATCGGCTCGGACAGGCGAAGGTTGCGGCCCAGACGGCGCTGGCAGCTGACAGCGAGCAGCTGTCGACGCTGCAGTCACGGCTGGAGTCGGCGAGCGAGGAGCCGGCAGACGATGTCTCCAGCGACGACCGCGAGCACCTCAATGCCGGTGCCTCCGCGGCCCGTCGCCACGAAGTCGACGCGCGCCTCGCCCTGCGTACGTCCGAGGAGCGCGTAGCTGCCGTGTCTGCCCGTGCCGAGCAGCTCGAGCGCGCCGCCGAGCATGAGCGACAGGCACGCGTGGCGGCCATGGAGCGGCGTGAGCGTCGGGCGCGGGAGCTCGTGGTTGCGCAGGCCGTCCACTCCGGTGCGCGGGTGGCGATGGCCCGTATCGAGTTGTCTGTCTCGTCCGCCGGTCGTGAGCGCGCCCAGGTCGAGCGCACCACCAAGGAGCGCGACACCCATCTCTCGACCGTTCGCACCGCGCTGCGTGAGCTCGCTGTCGAGGCCGACAAGCTGAAGGACTCCGTGCACCGCGACGAGGTGGCCCGGGCCGAGCAGCGCATGCGGATCGAGCAGGTGCAGGACAAGGTGCTCGAGGACTTCGGCATCGAGCCGGAGGTCCTGATCGACGAGTACGGACCCGAGCAGCTCGTGCCGCCGACACCCCCGTCGCCCGGTGACGAGGTACCTGTTGAAGAACCGGAGCCCTATCCGTTCGTTCGCGCAGAGCAGGAGAAGCGGCTCAAGGCAGCGGAGCGAGATCTGGCGCTGCTGGGTCGCGTCAACCCGCTCGCCCTCGAGGAGTACTCCGCGATGGAAGAGCGGCACCGGTTCCTGACCGAGCAGCTCGACGATCTGAAGCGCACGCGTGATGACCTCCTCGACATCATCAAGGAGGTCGACGCCCGCGTGCAGCAGGTGTTCACAGAGGCCTACGAGGCCGTCGAGCGCGAGTTCGAGGGGATCTTCTCGCGGCTGTTCCCCGGTGGCGAGGGCCGGCTCATCCTCACCGATCCCTCCGACATGCTCAACACGGGCGTCGACGTCGAGGCCCGCCCGCCGGGCAAGAAGGTCAAGCGCCTGTCACTGCTGTCCGGTGGCGAGCGATCCCTGACGGCGGTCGCGTTCCTCGTTGCGCTGTTCAAGGCCCGGCCGAGCCCGTTCTACGTCCTCGACGAGGTCGAGGCCGCACTCGACGATGTCAACCTCGGTCGTCTCATCGACATCATCGAGGAGCTCCGCACGTCGTCTCAGCTCATCGTCATCACGCACCAGAAGCGCACGATGGAGATCGCCGATGCGCTGTACGGCGTGTCAATGCGTGGCGACGGTGTGACGCAGGTGATCGGTCAGCGCCTGCGCGAGAGCGATCCGGTCAGCGCGTAGCGGCGCCGGCTCGACGGGCCAGGACACTGCCCGCCGTGCCCGTCACGATCATCGCCTGTGCGATGACGTAAGTCGTCATGATGAGCGCCGACGAGGTCGGCGTAGCCGTCAGCGGTCCGAACGCGGTGACCGCGATGAGCGCATCGGACAGGACGAAGAGCAGGGCACCCCACGCGACCCGCCACCCCAGGTCTCGGGGGACTCGCAGGACGAGATCGAGGGCGGCCAGGGCCATGGCCAAGGCCACGGCGCTGTAGATCATCACGGGAATCCGCAAGGCCCCGACTCCTGCTGACACCAGCACGTTCACCGCCAGCCAGATGAGGACGTATGGCACGGCCGCGATCTTCCAAGCCCGGACGAGACCGAGGCCCGGAATCCGCAGGAAAGCCATCAGGTAGCAGACCTGCATGACAAGGAAGCCGGCAATGCCACCCATGAAGAACAGGTCACCGGTGCCGAGCAGGACGAGGTCGCCAATCCAGGCGAAGGCGATACCTGCCGCCAGCCAGCGCAGCGGCGCGTCGAACCCGCCGTCAGAGCGGACGGCGAGCACGAGCCAGGCCATGAGCAGCGGCATGAGGAGTGGCTTCGTGGCGAGGACGAGGGCGGCGGTATCCGTTGCCTCGCCGACGACATCAGCGGCGCCGACCACCAGATAGCCGATCAGCAGGCCCCGCGTGGTCATGGCGACATCCTGCCGCGTGGAAGGATGACTTCCATGGATTCGCTGCTCGTCTACGTCGTCATCGCCGTGCTCGTCGTCATCATCGCCACCGTGGGCATCGTGGCCCTGCGTCGTGGTCGGGCGGCCTCGGGACCGCTTGAGGCCAAGCCCCGCCCGGGCATCGACTACTCCCCGGGAGTCGGCGACGATGACTCCGTCCCGCGGGACACGCCGCGACGGACCGTCGACGTCATCGAGGTCGGCGAGCCACTCGCCGGACCCGTCGAGGAACTGGTGCTTGCCGAGCCGGTCGAGACGTCGAGTGAGGACGTCTCGCTGGAGGATCTCGAGGGTCTCCTGCTCGTCGAGGTGCCCGAGCCGGCGACGGGTCGCCTGCAGCGACTGCGCGCACGGCTGGCGCGCTCGCAGAATGCACTGGGCCGCGGGCTGCTGACGCTGCTCAGCCGCGCGGACATCGACGAGGCGACGTGGGACGAGGTCGAGGAGACGCTCCTCACCGCTGACCTCGGTGTCGGCCCCACGCAGGACCTGATCGATCGGCTGCGCACCCGCGTCCGAATCGAGGGCACCGCCGACCCGGCCCAGGTGCACCAGATGCTGCGCGAGGAGCTCATCGCCCTGGTGGATCCGAGCATGGACCGCCGGGTACGGGCTGAGCGCATCGACGGACGACCCGGTGTGGTCCTTGTCGTGGGCGTCAACGGCACCGGCAAGACGACCACGACGGGCAAGCTCGCACGGCTCGCGGTGGCATCGGGTCAGACCGTTGTCCTGGGTGCCGCCGACACGTTCCGCGCTGCCGCCGCGCAGCAGTTGCAGACCTGGGGCGATCGGGTGGGCGCGGCCGTGGTCCGCGGTCCTGAGGGCGGCGATCCCGCGGCCGTGGCCTTCGACGCCGTGGCCACCGGTGCCGCAGCGGACGTTGACACCGTCATCATCGATACGGCCGGACGACTGCACACCAAGACCGGCCTCATGGACGAACTGGGCAAGGTCAAGCGGGTCATCGAGAAGCAGTCGCCGATCGACGAGGTCCTCCTCGTCCTTGATGCCACCACAGGTCAGAACGGGCTCGTGCAGGCGCGGGTGTTCGCCGAGGTCGTGGAGGTGACCGGGATCGTGCTCACGAAGCTGGATGGAACGGCGCGGGGCGGCATCGTCGTGGCCGTCCAGCGTGAGCTCGGTGTCCCGGTCAAGCTCGTCGGCCTGGGGGAGGGCCCGGATGACCTGGCGCCCTTCGAGCCGGATGTATTCGTCGACGCACTGCTCGACGGCTGAGCGAACTTACACACACGTAACGGGCGGGGTGCCCGTGTGATCTGCGCGAAACATGTCAGGTAACGAACCGCAACGCGGCTCACCCACACTTCGAAACGTCCAGGGGTCAACGACGACTCCATTCAATCCAGACGTTTCAAGGAGGCTGGTTCTATGGAGCTCAGTTCGGGAGACACCGCCTGGGTGCTTACCGCCGCGGCCCTTGTGCTGCTCATGACGCCCGGTGTGGCGTTCTTCTACGGCGGAATGGTGCGCTCGAAGAGTGTGCTCAACATGATGATGATGTCGCTTCTGGCGATCGCCGTCGTCTCGGTGCTGTGGGTGGCCTTCGGCTACTCGCTGGCCTTCGGCGACGGTGGCAACGGCTTTGTCGGAGACCTCTCCGTGGCCGGCCTGTCCGACCTGGTCGGCAAGCTCGCCGACAACGGCGGCACGTATCCGATCCCGGCCCTCGCTTTCGCGATGTTCCAGTTGATGTTCGCCATCATCACGGTGGCACTCATCTCCGGCGCAGTGGCTGATCGCATGAAGTTCCTCGCCTGGATCATCTTCGCGGCCGCATGGGTCACCATCGTCTACTTCCCGGTCGCGCACTGGGTCTTCGACTTCGGCGACAGTGAGCTCGGTGGCGACGGTGCAGGCTGGCTTGCCAACCTTGGTGTCCTCGACTTCGCGGGTGGCACGGCTGTCCACATCAATGCCGGTGCGGCTGGTCTGGCGCTCGTGGTGGTCATGGGCAAGCGCATTGGCTTCGGCAAGGTTCCGATGCGGCCCCACAACGTTCCCTTCGTCATCCTCGGTGCGTCGCTGCTCTACTTCGGCTGGTTCGGCTTCAACGCCGGGTCGGCCCTTGGCGCCAACGACCTGGCCGCTGTGGCCTTCACCAACACGATGGTGGCAACGGCTGCAGCGATCCTTGGCTGGCTTGTCGTGGAGAAGATCCGCGACGGTCACGCCACGAGCCTCGGCGCGGCATCCGGTGCAGTGGCTGGCCTCGTGGCCATCACTCCTGCCTGTGCCTTCGTCGAGCCGGGCGGCGCTATCGCCATCGGTGCGATCGCCGGCATCATCTGCGCATTCGCGGTGACGCTGAAGTACCGACTGGGCTACGACGATTCGCTCGACGTGGTGGGCGTGCACCTGGTGGGCGGCATCGTCGGATGTCTGCTGATCGGCTTCTTCGCGACGACGAGTGTCAATGCGCTTGGCAAGGACGGCCTGTTCTACGGCGGTGACGTGAGCGTGCTGACAACGCAGGCGATCGGTGCCGGCGCAGTTCTGGCGTACTCGTTCATCGTCACGGTAATCCTCGCGTTCATCCTGAAGTTCACCGTGAAGCTGCGGGTCTCCTCGGATGATGAGGTCGCCGGTATCGACCTGGCGGCTCACGCCGAGTCGGCGTACGAAATGGGAGACTCAGGTGGCGGCGGAGTCCTCGCCGGCATTGGCCATGCTGCTCGCAACAACTCGGAGGTGGAGTGATGAAGCTTGTCACCGCAATCATCAAGCCCTTCAAGCTCGAGGACGTCAAGGGCGCCCTCGAGGGGCGTGGAGTCCATGGCCTGACCGTCTCCGAAGCCTCTGGCTTCGGACGCCAGAAGGGCCACACCGAGGTCTACCGGGGCGCGGAGTACACCGTCGATCTGGTGCCGAAGGTGAAGATCGAGATCGTCGTGGATGACGATGTCGTCGATGACGTCGTCGATGCCATCGTGGCCGCTGCGGCCACCGGCAAGATCGGCGACGGCAAGGTGTGGGTGATCCCCGTCGAGTCGATCGTGCGCGTTCGCACGGGCGAGCGCGGATCCGAAGCACTCTAAGGCCGAGCGGAGTGAACCCGAGCGAGTTCTCGTCCGCGCGGGACGAACTGGCGCGACGCCCCGGGCTTGACGGC
>CAJAKT010000063.1 GCA_903940375.1 uncultured bacterium
GCCGCCACCGATCCCACCGATCCTCCAGCAGGTCGGCATGCCGTCGACCATGAACTGCGCGGATGTCGACGACAGCGAGCTGAACTGGGCAGACGTCCGCAGCGGAGGCTGGAATCCTTCGTGGGCGCAGTGGGCACATGACGGAACGGGCGGCCCGGTGTGTGGCCGATGGCTCACGCACGTCAGTGCGACCGGGCACTGGCGGTCGAGCTAGAAGGTATGGAATGGCGGACGGGTCTTCACGCACTCCCGTCTGCTGAGCAGCCCGCCGCTACCGGAACGTGGCCAGTTCGACGGGGTGGTCGGTTCGGTTCGAGCCCGACGGGTGGACCGAAGACGCGCATCGCCGTCCTCTCGAGCGAAGTGGATCGACTTTGTCACGTGTGTGAACTCGGGCACCTCTCGGGCGACTCCTTCTGCCACAGTTCGTCCATGCGTCCGACCAGGGTCATCTACGTCGAGAATGACCCCGCGCTCCTGGGAATTCTCAGCCGTCTGCTCGCCAGGAGAGCCGAGATCGAGGTCCTCCTCGCGACCGCTTCCGCGGAGGACGCTCTTGCCTTCGCAGATCTCGGCCGAGCCGATGTGGCTCTCATTGATCTAGCACTCGGGGCTCATCAGATGAATGGCATCGACCTCGGGCTTGCGTTGCGAAGAGCGAACACGAACCTGGGAATCGTCATTCATTCCCAGCATCCCCTTGATCAGGTCGCCCGTCGTGTGCCTGAATCGGAATTGCTGGGGTGGTCGACGATCGCGAAATCCGGGCAGATGCGCATCGATGAACTGTGCGAGGTGCTGACGACTACTGCACGCGGGCTGAGTTCCCGAAAGCTGGACAGTTCCGTGACCGACCACGGTCAATTGGATGACATGAGTCCACGCCAGCGCACGGTGATGGGAATGGCTGCCACCGGGCTGAGCACCAAGGAGATCGCACGTCGGCTGTCGAGTACCGAGGGTTCGGTCAGGCAGGACCTCTCGCGCGCCTATCGGATCCTGGTTCCAGAGGCCTCGGATGCCGATGACCTGCGCACCCGGGCCGTGCTGGCATATCTGAAGCTGGGCAACGGGGAGGAACGGTAATGAGCCGCGATCGAAGCAGTCCCTGGTGGCGTCTCATCGGCCCGTGGCCGCTTCAGCCACTGGCGGCCGGCATCATCACGTGGGGATTCGCGGCGGGTATCTCAGCAGGCCGACTCTCTGCCTCCGCTGAAGGCCTCCAGCCAGCGTCGGTAGCGATGGTCTTCGCCAGGGCGGCGCTGCCCGCGGCCGCACTGGGGATCACGCTGTTCCTCATCCGCAGGTCTGTGCCGCAGTCGAGCACCCGGCTTCCGATCTACCTGCTGTCCGTGCTCTTCGGAGCGCTCATGTTCGTGATCGTTCGACTTGCTCTCGGAGACCTGGCCCCCGCCGGGGACCTTTCCCTCGGAGCTGCGCTCTTCGTCGCGATGATGCGCAACGTGCCCATTGTGCTGCTCATCCAGGCCATCATCGGACTGGCGAACCGCCGGCTCTACCTTGAGGTGGAGCGGACACATGCAGCCCTTGCGCTCGCGCGTGAGCATCAGAGGCAGCTGCTTGATGCTGACGAGCGCGTTCGTGGACAGGTGTCGGCTCTGCTACATGATCGGGTGCAGGCGGGGCTGATTGCGGCCTGCCTCGAACTGGCCGATGCTGCGGCCAGCACGGATGCCGCCACGCGGTCGACGATTGACGCGGCGGTCCAACGACTGGAAGACCTCCGAGCCTTGGATGTCCGCAGTGCAGCCCGCGCCTTGAGTCCTGATCTCGCGAATACGGACCTGCAATCCGCACTCGAGGAACTGGCCCATCAGTACGGGCCGTCCATGCTGGTTACCATCGACATCGACCCGCAATTGGGGTCTCGCATCAGCAACTCACAGGATCAGGCCCTGCTGGGAAGCTACCGCATCATTGAGCAGGCCGTGCTGAACGCCGCCGTGCATGGACGTGCGCGAAACTGCCTCGTTCGGGTCGAGCACGTACCGCAGGGCCTGTCGATCTCGGTGCAGGACGACGGCACCGGGATCCGGACTCCCGGGATCCCGGGCCTTGGCTCGGCACTCACAACGACGTGGACGACGATGCTTGGCGGTACGTGGAGCCGGGAGAGCCTGCCTGGCGGCGGCACCCTCATGACAGCGTCATTGGGTCATAACTAACAGATGTGAATTCGGCGAGGTGAATCTCGCCCGTTCCACTAGACACGGGTCATGTTTCCCCGCCCAGCGAAACTCGCCGTGATTTCCTTAGCCGCAGCGCTCCTGTCCGCGAGCCTGCTTCACTCCTCGGCTGCGGGAGCGACACTTGCCAAGGACACTGGTGCCAGTGCCACCGTCGTGGCTTGCCTCAGCCCCTCCGGTGTCGTGCGCGTGCCGGCACGCGGAGTCAAGTGCCGCAAGGGGGAGCAGACCCTTACCGCGAAAGCCAGTTCAGGCACGGCAGACAGGCCGGGCCCACAGGGGGTATCGGGAGCCCAGGGTCCGCAAGGCCCTGCAGGACCCGCAGGCGCACAGGGGGCAACCGGTGCCGCCGGCGCCCAAGGGCCTGCCGGTGCACAAGGCCCGGCTGGCCCGCAGGGCGCTACTGGTCCGGCCGGTAGCGGCAGTGGTGGCGGGTACAGCGTCTACGACGCCAACAACACGCTCATTGGCCCGGTGGCCCCGGCGGTCATGCAGCTCCTTGGAATTGATTTCGGTGGGTCCGTCGGAATCGTCTGGTACAACCCGTCTTCGTCAGCACTGACCGTGGACCAGGTGAGGTGGACGGTCTTCTTCTACACCAGTTCAGATTGCACCGGGCCTGCCTACGCTGAGGGCTACATGTTCATGTACGGAGCCGTGAGCTGTCGAGGTA
>CAJAKT010000064.1 GCA_903940375.1 uncultured bacterium
AGGACGACGACACCGAACTTCGGCAGGTCGGTCATCGCAGCCGACTCGACGACAGGATCGATGCCAGGTGACCGATGACGGTGATCACCCCGAAGATCGCGAGGAACCCGACCAGGAAACGCGTCGCCGCAAGATCACCGAGCAGCAGATCGCCGATCGCGGCGACGAACGCCAGGATCGTCAGCTCGACGGAGTGGTACGCGCGATGGAACGGGAAGAAGCGCACCAGCGCGCGGATGCGTCGCAGGCCACCCGACCTCGGCGCGGCCACCTCGGCCTTCTCCTCCAGCCGCGGCATGTTGTTGTACGCACGCGACACGTGAACCATGTCGTTCAGCGCCTTGTTGTACAGCACGATCACGGACACGAGGGCACCGATGAGGGGCCAGGGGGTGTCCATCCAGCCGTCACCCGGGAAGCCCGCAGCACGCAGGCCCAGCGCGATCGGGATAAGCCCCTCGGTCGTGTAGTGGCCGACGCGATCGATGAAGACACCCTTGGGAGAGGTCTTCTGCCGCCAGCGCGCGACCTCGCCATCGCTGCAGTCCCATAGCATCTGCATCTGGCCGAGGAACAGCGCGAGCGTCGCACCGGCCATCCCCGGGATGAGCAGCGCGAGTGCTGCAGATACGCCTGTCGCCACCATGAGCCAGGTCACGCCGTTTGCCGTGATCGGGGTCTTGAGGAGCAGCCGCGTCAGGTACGGGGAGATCCGACGCAGATAGACATCGGCCACCCAGTGCTCAGAGTTGCGCCTGCCCCGGACAGCCGGCGGCTGGCCCACGTCGCGAATCTGAGCGACCGTGGGGTTCGACGGGCGCACGACCGCCTCAGGCGCTTCGCTCATCGCTGGTCACTTCGCTGCACGGAGAGCCACTGTACGGAAGCGACGACGACGAACAGCGCAGCGAGCAGCGACGCGCCCCATGTGAGGCCGCCGCTCAGGACCGTTCCCCCGACGATCGCCAGGCCGATGACGAGCAGGGTCCGTCCCTCCCAGCCCAGCCCAAGCCACAGCAGCCAGCGCGGTGGCGCACTGTCCTGCATGGCCCGGTAGAGGGTGTCGTAATGGTGGAAGGCGACTACCGCCATCCACCAGAAGGCGATGACGACCACGCTCAGGTGCCAGACCAGCGCGACGAGGGCCACGGCACCCAGTTCGGCGAGGCGGAGCAGTGCCGGGACCGACCAGGCCCAGCGGTTGGCCCACCACGCGCGCCGGACGCGCGCCGGCACAGCCATGGCAAGCAGCCCCAGGATCGGCCCCGAGTCCCCCTGACGCGACAGCAGCGTCACCCCGGCGTCGGGCGTCGGCCCGTGCCACGTGAAGGTGCGCAGCACCCGGCCGGCTGTCACGTAGGCGAGGGCCACGAGACCGGCCGCCAGCAGGATGCCAAGGGCCCACGTCGCTCCGAGTACCGCGGCGAACACGCTGATGATCAGCCAGCGCTCGCCGATCGGGAGGTGGATGGCTCGCTTGACCCACCGAACCGCATCGCGACGATTCATGCGCGTCGACATCTCCATCGCGCCGCTCACGGACCAGCCCCCGGCCGTGCCCGCTGCCCCGTCGTCCGCGATGGTGACATCCCGGATCGGCACATACGCCTCGCGCATGCGCTGCACCCGCGAGAAGTCGTAGTCCGACATGTGCCGAGTCGTCTGCAGGACCACGAGCACCACGGCCAGCCACCAGATGTCGGCACCGCTGCGTGCCGCGCCGATCGCAAGGCCCGCGTAGGCGAGGAACTCCTTGACCCGGTCGGTGGATGCATCCAGCCATGCTCCGAGCGCGGAGAAGCGGCGGGTCGCACGCGCGACCTCGCCATCGACACAGTCGATGACCAGGCTGAGCTGCAGGAGCACTGCGCCGAGCACCAGTGCCCACCGGCTGCCACCGGCAAAGGCGAGCGCCGCAGCGATGCCGACGGCGAATGAGATGAGCGTGATCGCATTGGGTGTCCAGCCCAGCCGCAGCGCAACGCGAGTCAGGGGCTTGGACATCCGGCGGACGACGAACGTCGAGTAGAACCCGTCGTCTGCGCGGTTCGCCTGCAGCTGGGCCACTCGGTCATCAGGCACCGACGCTGCTTCCCGCCGCGCCGCATCGACGTCAGCCGGGTTCCGGAACCACGGCACCGCGACCATGTCGATCGCCCGCACGGACACCCCGCCACGGACCAGGGACAGCGCCACCTGCTCGACGAGGTCGTGACCATCGGATGACACCTCGCCCGACGACAGGGCCGCAGCAAGCCCGGTGACGGCTGCAGAGGCCGCTTGCGCATCACCCATTGACACGACCAGCACGCCAACCGAGCGGCAGTCCGGCGCAGTGACCGAATGGAAGGACGATCCGACGCTTGTCACGAGGTGGTGGCGTACGCGCACATCCGCCTCCGACGATGCCGGTCGGACGAGCAGTGCCGTGGGCACGAAGGGATCAGCCACGACGGGAGCGAGCGCCGCCTCACCGACGACGAGGTCGGCGGCCGTGACGACGGTCGGACCCGCCGCCACCGCCAGCTGGCTGGCGAGGCGGATCAGGGCGGCAGCAGGCTGCTCACCCTCGGCTGGCAGCAGGATGCGCGTCACGGGCGCAGGGACTTCAGCCGCCAGCGCAGCCTCATGTCCTGCTTGGTCCGCCTCCACAGCTCGTCGCGGAGTTCGCGAGCAGTCATGTCCGGATTCTCGCGTGTCGCCTCGATCACGGTGACCACGGCTTGCACCGCCGCATCCGTCGGCAGTTCGCG
>CAJAKT010000065.1 GCA_903940375.1 uncultured bacterium
TCGCTCTTCCACGTGACGGCGAGTGTGCAGGAGACCATGCAGTCACTAGCAGATCTCGGGATCTCCTGGTGGGTCGACGACTTCGGCACCGGCTTCTCGTCGATCAGTCACTTGCGCGACCTCCCGGTTGCGGGACTGAAACTCGACCAGACGTTCACCTCCGGCATCACGGCGCACGACAGCCATGCAACGCGATTAGCGCTCGGTCTCGCGGGCCTTGCCAATGGACTTGGCCTCAGCACAGTCGCGGAAGGTGTCGAGACCGCGGAGCAGGCAGCGCTCCTTGCCGGGCAGGGCTGGCAGTTGGGACAGGGCTGGCACTTCGGGAAGCCAGCGCCGGACCTGCGTTAGGGGAGGTCCGGCCGCCCCGCAATGACGATGGCGGCGTCGGTTGGAGACAATGACTGGACCGCACGACGAGTTGACCGGAGTAGTCGGATGCTGTTCGAGCCCATTGATGTGAAAAGCATGACGGTCCGCAACCGTCTGTGGGTTGCGCCCATGTGCCAATACAGCTGCATGGATGAAGACGGCCTCCCGAACGACTGGCATCTGGTCCATCTCGGCTCGTTCGCCCGCGGTGGCGCCGGGCTGGTTGTCACCGAGGCGACGGCGGTGGTGCCGGAGGGTCGCATCTCGCCACGAGACACGGGCATCTGGAACGACGAGCAGGTAGCCGCCTGGCTGCCGATCACTACTTTCGTGAAGAGTCAGGGCGCTCGCGTCGCGATGCAGCTGGCACACGCGGGGCGCAAGGCGAGTGACTCCCCGCCGTGGGGATACGACGGCACGGGCACTGTCCCGGCTGATCGTGGCGGTTGGGTCTCTGTTGCGCCTTCGGAGATTGCCTTTCCCGGTGCTTCGATGCCGCGGGCTCTCACGACGGAGGAGGTCGCGGCACTTCCGGCGGCCTTCGCCGCAGGTGCGCGTCGCGCGATCGCTGCGGGCTTCGACGCGGTTGAGCTGCATGGTGCGCATGGCTACCTCGTGCACCAGTTCCTCTCGCCCCTGTCGAACACACGCGTGGACGCATACGGCGGGTCGGCCGAGAACCGCGCACGTCTTCTCCTCGACATCATTCGCGCGGTGCGTGCAGAGGTGGGTGACGAGTTCCCCATCATGGTGCGCCTGTCCGCGTCCGACTGGCTCGACGGTGGCGTGACACAGGAATCCACGGCCCAGGTGGTCACGTGGGCGCGGGATGCAGGTGCCGACTTCTTCGACATCTCGTCAGGGGGCATGCTGCCGACCCATGTCCCGTTGGCACCGGGCTACCAGGTGCCATTCGCGCGCTACGTGAAGGAGAACACCGGAGCGCTCGTCGGCGCGGTCGGGCTCATCACCGACGCCCATCAGGCCGAGGCCATCCTGGCGAATGGTGATGCCGATGTCGTGCTGGCTGCGCGACAGTTCCTGCGAGACCCGCACTTCCCGCTGAACGCAGCCATTGCCCTCGGCGTGCATCTCGACTACTGGCCGGCACAACATCGAAGGGCCCGCCCCGACGTCGCCAGGTGACGTCGAAGCGGGCCCGACCGTGTGGTGACCTAGCCTTCGCCGCCCCAGATCCCGGCCTTGTTGCCGAGTGGGGAGAACCACAGCGCGAAGACAATCGCAGTTGCGATGACGATGATGATTGAAGCAGTCATGGTGTCCTCCTTTCTTAAATCGAGTCGACGTTCGCGACGGGGAATCCAATGAAGTAGAAGATCAACCCCATGATCGCGATGATCAGCAGGATCAGGATGGCACCGCCGATGTCCTTGCCCTTGTTCGGCACTTCCGTCGGCACCAGCCACCACGCGAACCACTTCGACAGCAGCCAGATGACCGGCCAGCCAAGCACGCCGACGCTGATGATGTTGCCGATGAAGTTGCCGACCGGTGTTGGCATCCAGTGGATGTACGGGTTCAGGAAGACGATCTCCAGCATGACGATGGGGTAGAGCCCCAGCAGCACGATGTAGTTGTTCTTCCAGGCCGGGGCCATCCCCTGCCGCTGGGCGCCGAAGGCGAACCAGTTCCCGAACCCCGATCGGGCCTGTCGGATGACGGACTTCTCGACGAACTTGGTCGACTCATCGAGCATCGCCTGACGGTCGGATGACGACAACCAGGCATTGAGATGATCGGCGGAGTCGAACTTGAGCATCGTGACGAAGTGCTCCTGGAAGCCCGGCACCGGTGGCTGCAGCTCGCAGCCCAGATAGCCGGGGAACTTCGACTGCGCAGCATCCAGGCGCTTCTGCCAGGCGACGAAGTCGGCCTCCGCATCGGGCGTCACCTTTGTCATGATGACGGCCGTTGTCTCCTCGACCTTCTCCGTTCCGGGTGAGCCGACGAATATGTTGACGGCATCGTCGCCGACCAGGACGGGCTGGATCCGGCGAACCATATCGGCCCGCTCTGTGGAGGACAGCCAGGTACGCGCCTGTTCAGGTGTGGTGAAGCGCTGGACGATGACCCAGTCGACCTGAGTTGGCGGGAACGGCGGGATGACCTGCCAGTCCTCGAACCCAGGGAACGTCTCGACTACTCGGATCATCTCCGCCTGCCACGCGGCGAACTCCGCCTCGTGCTCAGGTGCAACGCACGTGTTGGTGATGATGGTTGCTTCGGTTGTCTCCATGGCTACTAACCTGCATGCGCGAGGGCGAAAGCATTGTGCTCACGCACCACGGGCTCCATGTCGACGGTGACGACCTGACCGTTCTCGACGACCACGCGGCCGTTGATGACGGTGTACTTGGCCTTCTGCGGCGCGCAGAACACGGTCGCTGCAACCGGATCGACGAGTCCACCGGCGTAGTCGACGGTGTTGAGGTCGATGCTGAAGAAGTCGGCGCACATTCCTGGCGCCAGGTGACCGATGTCGGGACGACCGAGCACCTCA
>CAJAKT010000066.1 GCA_903940375.1 uncultured bacterium
CGACCATCCGCTCACCGGTGCTGCACGTTCATTGATGAGCGACGTGCGCTCAGGTGCCGTGCGTGCCCACACGACCCCTGAGGTCATTCAGGAGTTCGCACATGTTCGCGCCAGACGCCGATCCCGTGCTGATGCCGTCGAACTGGCCGGCGCCTTTGCCGACTTGCTCGGTCCACTGCAGGTGGTCACGGCTCAGCACCTTGCAACGGGCCTTGATCTGTGGTCCGAGTATTCGAGCATTGGGTCCTTCGATGCCGTCCTCGCGGCAGTGGCCATCTCCCTGGATGCCGAGCTTCTGTCCGCAGATGCTGGCTTCGCCACGGTTCAGGGTCTTCGCTGGAAACCGCTGTCCGCGCTTGAGGCGTAGCCGACCAGGGCGTTCAGCGCGATCGGCGGCATCGCTGGGCGGGCCGCAACACGAAGGGATCCACCGTGTCGCGTCGGTATGCTGCAACGGAAATCACATTCCGTCCGTGACTGGGGAGTCTCCGTGACCGCACACGACCGTTCCCACGCGATGGATCACGTCGTCCTCGTGATCTTCGAGAACCGCTCCCTCGACAACCTCCTGGGTCACCTGTACGGACCGGGCGATGGCAAGGCCTTCGAAGGCGTGATCGGCAGGGAGCTCAGCAATCCTGTCCCGACGTGGGCGGAGCATCAGCCGCCGGACGGCACCGGCATCGTGGCCGTGCATGTCGGCGACAACATGGATGCGCCCAACCCCGACTCCGGCGAGGAGTACGCGCACACCAACACCCAGCTGTTCGGCATTCTCGACGAGCCGAACCGCTTCGCCGGCGGGGACGACATCAAGGCTCCCTTCAACGCACCGCCGGAGGGCGCAACTCCGACGATGGATGGCTTCGTGGCCGACTACATCTCCTTCTTCACCTACGAGATGGGCCGTCAGCCGACCTTCGACGAGTACTCGCAGATCATGCAGTGCTTCACTCCGGAGCAGGTGCCCGTGCTCAATGGTCTGGCGCGCGAGTTCGGCGTGTTCGACCATTGGTTCTGCGAGGTGCCGTCCCAGACATTCATGAACCGATCGTTCTGGACGGCCGGCACCTGCACTCCCCTGCCGACGGGCGGAACAACCAACACGCCACTTGGTCACTGGGTCCACGACAACACCGCTGAGACGATCTTCAACCGCCTCGAGGCGCACGGTCGAACGTGGAAGGTCTACGTCGAGGGCGACACCGGCGCCTCCCTGACCGGCCTGATCCACTGGCCGCAACTGCACGAGCGCTTCGCCACCAATTTCGTGCCCTTCAGTGAGTTCGAGAAGGACGCCGCATCCGGCGACCTCCCCGACTTCGCGATGATCGAACCGAATCTCCTCGTGGGTCATGGCGACTACCACCCGGCGGCAGGGGCGGCGCTGGTCAAGGGCCTGCACATTGACGTTGACGTGCCCTCGTCGATCCTCTCCGGCGATGCCTTCCTGCAGCGCATCTTCGACGCCTACCGCGGCATGCGTTCGCCCACCGGGGCGAACGTGTGGAACACGACGTTGCTGATCGGCTGGGACGAGCCGGGCGGCACATACGACCACGTGCCCCCAGGCCCGGTTCCTGCGCCTGACAAGGCAGCCCCCGCTGGACAGTGCGGCTTCCGCTTCGATCGGTCCGGGTATCGCGTGCCGGCCATCGTCGTCTCACCCTGGGTGGAGCCCGGCTCGGTCTACTCCGACGAGCACCGGCACACGTCGCTGCTCGCGACGATGCGCACGCTATGGGATATCGGCGACGCTTTCACCGAGCGTGACAAGGCCGCCAAGCCGATCGACTACGTCTTCAGTCGCGAGACTCCGACCGACCCGGACGAGTGGAGCGTCCCCCGGGCCAATCCGGTGCCGCCGTGGCAGATCGACTGGGAGGCCAGCGATCGGACCCTCAGCAACCTCGGCAAGGTCGCCATCCCCGGTCTCGTGCAGACGGCCAAGGCGAAGGGCTGGCCGATTCCTCCCCAGCTGGAGAATCCGAACTTCCACCTCACCACCAACATCGGCTTCCACGCGCAGCAGTTGCTGTTCCGACACATCTGGCCACTGCTGGGACCTCAGGATGAGGATCTGGCGAAGCTGCAGGCGATCCTTGAGCAGGACCTCACGGACGCGACCAAGCCCGAGAACTAGGGCACTGGATCCGGCCGACTAGCAGGGCCACGACCGGCTTCGGCCGTCGCCCTGCTAATCGCTGACGCTCGGGTCAATCGCCAGCACGGTGCAGGCCCACACCCCGGCCGGCGCCCCCACCCACACCACGTGAGACGCGCGAGCTCCCATCAGCGCAAGCCCGAGCGGCGACGTCATAGAGATGCGCTCATCATCGAGGAACGCCTCTGCCGGGTGCACGGGCCGAACCCACGCCTTGGACCCGTCGGCGAGGGTGACATGCACCCGCATGCCGAGTCCGACGCGGCCCTCGAACCCCGTCGGGTCATCGACGATGATCTGCGCCTCGGCGAGCAGTG
The DNA here is from genome assembly GCA_903940375.1 of uncultured bacterium. GTDB lineage: Bacteria > Actinomycetota > Actinomycetes > S36-B12 > S36-B12 > UBA10649. The sequence goes on from CAJAKT010000066.1 coordinate 2,482, forward strand.
CAGTGAGGGAATCGACCTCTGCCAGCAAGCGCTCGAACTCGGCGACGTCGCGCTCATCCCGCTCACGGTCGACAAGTAGCGGGCGCATCTGCGGGAGCCGGTGCTCAGTGATGTCCCGCAGCCGCTCGGCGATGCGGGCGTGTCCACCTGGTGTCAGGCGCGGGACGGGGGCGATGGCGGGTGTGCTCCTCATGAGACAGATCCCTTCCTGGCGAAACGCTTGGTGACGGTGGACAAGGCGGATTGCGACTGACGGCGCACGAGGTGCAGGGTGCGCTGGGCCCAGACGAACTCGGTCGCAAGGACGAGCAGACCGAGAATGAGCAGCGGGATCCCTGGCCCCGGGAGCACCATGAGGACGAGGCCAGCGAAGACGAGCGTGCCGCCCACGGCCGCCACACCAACCCAGCGAATCGGGTACGGCAGCGATGCCCACGTGGAGCGAACGGAGGCCTTAGACATGGTCAAGCTCTCTCTCTGGCTCGGAATCGCGTGATCGGGTGGCGACGAGACTCGCGATGACGGCCACGCTGAGAATGGCAACGATGACGCCCAGGCTGAGAGCCGTCGAGATTTCCACGAAGCCGTGGCTGACGATCATCTTGATCCCCACCCAGACCAGCACGAGCGATAGCCCAAGCTTCAGGTAGACAAAGCGATGCATGACGTCAGCCAGCAGGAAGTACATCGCCCGCAGGCCGAGAATCGCCATGGCGTTGCTAGCGAATACGAGGAACGGCTCCTGAGTGACGGCGAAAATCGCCGGGATCGAGTCGACGGCGAAGATGATGTCGCTGATCTCGATGACAACCAGCACGGCAAGCAGCGGCGTGGCCATCAGACGCCCGGTCTTGCGGGTGAAGAACCGCTGGCCGTCGTACTCGTCAGCCGTTGGCACGAGACGTCGGAACGCCCGCAGGACCACGGAACGTCCCGGGTCGGAGTGCTCATTGCGCTGCACAAGCATCTTGATCCCGGTGAGGATCAGGAACGCACCGAAGATGTAGAGCACCCAGGCGGCGCTCGCGATAAGCGCCGACCCGGCCGCGATGAAGATGGCGCGGAACACCAATGCGCCGACCACGCCGTAGAAGAGCACCCGATGCTGATAGCGAGCCGGTACGGCGAAGTAGCCGAGCAGCATCGCCCAGACGAAGACGTTGTCGACCGCGAGGGATTTCTCGATGAGGTAGCCGCCGAAGTACTGCAGGCCGAATTCGGATCCGTAAGCCCACCAGATCGCCACACCGACCGCGACACCGATCGCGACCCAGATTCCCGACCACAGCGCCGCCTCCTTGAGGCGGATCTCGTGGGCGTCGCGGTGCAGCAGAAGGTCGATTGCGAGCATGACCACGATGCCAACGATCAGGGCTGCCCAGATGAGGATGGGGACATCCACGCGTATCTCCTTGTGTCAGGCAGCTGATGCTGCGGCTGGCACAAGGTCTCTCACCACCGGCCTAAGCCGGCCTGGATGCCGGACGCTTGCGCGTCGTGATGACGACTACCCAGTGATCGGGATACTCCCCTTGCAGGCAAAACCATCGCACAGGACTCGTCGGACTGCAAGTCACCTGATGCGCGTCGCCTGCGCGGACAGTCAGGCGCAGGCACCCTTCCCGAGCAACCCCGCGGTGAAGACGGAGAGACTCTCGCCCGTCGAGTTGATCGAGTACATTGCCGGGCCGCCGACGGTCTGGCGTGGCACATCGCCGGTGACGAAGGTCTTGGTCACCTTGCCCGTCGCCGTGCAGATACCCGAGATGGAGTCACCGTCGCGGTTCGTGATGTACAGGCTGTCGCCGCGCGTATTCAGCATCGCGAAGAACGGCCCCTTACCCACCTTGATCGTGCGAACGATCGGGTTCTTCCGCGCCAGATGACGTAGATCGATCTCGGACACCGTGCCGTCCATGTAGTTCGCGACCCACATGCGCGTGCCGGCGGCATTCACGACGGGCGGGATCGGGTTGTTACCGACCTTGATCGTCCGGATGACCTTGTTCGTGGCAACGTTGATGACGCTGACGGAGTCGCCCGTGAAGTTGGGAACGAAAACGCGCTTGCCCTGCGGATCAAGGACGACGCGAATCGGTCCCTTGCCCACGGGGATCGTCGCCACGACAGTCTCCGTGACGGTGTCGATGACCTGGGCTGCGTTCACTCCGCGAGCAGTGACGTACGCCCTCGTTCCGTCGGCCGAGAAGGTCACGGCCTGCGGATGCGGTTCCGTCGCGATCGTCGAGGTGACCGCGTTGGTCGCCGTATCGATAACCGAGACGACGTTGGTCGTCAGTCCGGGCACGTAGACCTTCGTACCCGGCGGATTGATGACGGCATACGCGGGGTTTCCGCCCGTGGCAGCCGTTGCGATCACCGAATTGGTGGCCGTGTCGATGATGCTCACGGTCCCGTCACCCGAGTTCGGCACGTACAGGCGGGTGCCGGTCGCATTGATCGACGACGCCATCGGGATAGCGCCCACGGGGATGCGGGTCGTCACGCTGTTGGTGGACGTATCCACGACATCGACCTCACCAGCGATCTGGGACCCGTCAGCCGCGGTGTTGCTCACGGTCACATAGAGGTGTGAGCCGTCCGGGGACAGGACCCCCCAGCCGGGCACTCCGTCAAGGGCGACCGTCACGGAAGGTTCGACGTTGACTGGCACAGCCTGCGCGACTCCGGATGCTGCGGCGGCGGCCAGCAGAACGGCAACAGCTGCGCTGACGGCGAGACGGGTACGAATGGTCACGGGTACAGACTCCTTGCCGGCGGAGGTGGCTCGTTGGTTTTGGCTGCCCAACCGTATGGCGGTCCGCACAACGGCGCCCCTGCCCAGCTACCCCCACTTAAGGGGGGTACGCCCTTCGCCTGAATCACTGCCGTGACTCAGGCGAAGGGCGCTGCTCGCATAGCGCGCCGGGGGGTGCTCGCCGTGCAAGACCATGGTGGACGGTGCCTTCCCCCGCCAGGCACCGCCGGTGAACCTCTAGCTGGCTATCTCGAGGACGATCTGGCCGTTGGACCACTTCACGTGGAACCGATGCTTGCCAGCCTTGTTGATGTGGACCTCGAATTTCCCTGCCAACTCGATATCCTCACTCATCCGCTTAGGTCAAAGTGATGTGCGCTTTCTAGCATACGGAGCATAGCCGGGGGAAGGCATATCGGCCCGATGTACAAGAGAAAGCCTTCTGTGCTTTCATACTCCCCGGATGTTGGATGAATGAGGGGATCGGGATGCCATCACCCATCTCGCTCTCGCTCCTGTGCATCGTTTCGATCGCGGCGTCCGACGGAGGACCCGAAGTCTGCGATTCCCTGGCCGCCGGCCGTTCGGATGTGGCATCCCTCCCCAGATCAATCCCGGTCGCACACCGAGACCTCAAGGGAACCTTTGACGACGTGTGGGCGAAACTCGCATGCGCCTGACAGCACGTGAACGGCGAAGGTGATGGCAGACCAGGTTTTCGCCGCCGAACGCACCCGGCAGGCCATCGCCGCCGCCGAGGCTGGGGACGCAGACGATGCACGCTCGCTGCTGGCCGAGGCGCTAACCCTCGATCCCGCGTACGAGGTGGCATGGCTGTGGTTCGCAGCCGTCACTGAAAGTCCCGGCGAGGAGAAGTTCTGCCTCGAGAAGGCCCGTGAACTCGATCCCCAGCACCGCCTGACGCCGTCCCTGGACCGGCTGAGATCCATCGAGTCGGTGACGCCGCCCGAACTCGCCCGACTCATCGATCCCCCACCGCCTGAGTTCATCACCGGCTACGCGACCCAGATGCGGGTCCAGCGCAGAAAGCGGCTTCTCACGAGGTCGCTCATCGTCATCGTCGTACTCGCCCTGCTTGCGGGCATCGGGGCGTTGATCGCAAACAGCCGTGTCACGTCCAGCTACATCGCCATCGTCGTCGCTGACATGGACGATCGGCAGCTCGGTGGTGCGGAAACTGTGCAGGCGGCTCAGCAGGCCGTGGATGCGTGGAACCAGACCCGCGCGGCATCCGGCCAGCAGCTCCGCCTCGTCACCTTCGTGGACGACGGCGACCCCGTCACGGCCGAGTCAATCGCTCGGGAGATCGTCACGGACGGTCGCTTCGTCGGCGTGATTGGCCACTCCCTCAGCACGACGTCACTGGCCGCCGCCCCGGTCTACCGCGCGGCGGGCATGCCCGCCATCACACCGACGGCCACGGCTGATGCCCTCACCATCGATAACCCGTGGTATTTCCGCACGGTGTTTGCGAACTCTCAGCAGGCGCGCGGCATGGCCACCTACGCCCACGGCGTGCTGGGCTTCTCTACCGCCATCAGTATCTCCACCGATGATCCGTACGGACAGAGCCTGCGCACCGCCTTCAACGACGGGTTCGGCCAGCTCGGGACCCTGCAGGGGGACTTCGTCATTCCGGCCGCTCCTGCCGAGCAAGCCGCCGCGCTGAAGACCGCTGCGGATCGGATCGCCCGCATCCCGGATCCCGGGGTCATCGCCCTGCTTTCGCTCGATCCTGCCTCGAGCATGCTTGCTCGCGAACTGCAGACGCGCGGTGTCTCGACCCGCATCATCGCCCCCGACGCCCTCGCTACGCAGGAGTTCTTCACCGGCCTCAGCACCGCGTCGTCTCAAGTCGTCAACAACTCCTACACCGCGACTCCCCTCACCGAGGGGACACTCACCGGTGCCGCCGTCACCTTCTATGACGGCCTTGGCAAGCAGCTCGGCTACCAGCCCAGTTGGGCTGCGGGCCTGACCTACGACGCCGTCGACGCATTCGCCGAGGCGATGCTGCGCGCAGATGTCGCCTGGGGTGAGGCAGCAAGTGCCGAGTCGCGCGGACTGGTGCGCGACGCGCTCGCATCGGCACGCACCCCCGACACCGCGCTCCCTGTGCTCACCGGAGCCCTCTACTTCGAACAGGACAACTCAGCCTCGCGAGCGGTGGCCTTCGATGACGGCCGCGTGACGCGCGATGGCGTTGTCACGCTGACATCCGCAGCTCGCCAACTGAGCCCATACTCACCGACTGTCGGGCTCTCCCTCAGCGAGGCGATCCGAGATGGATCTGCAATCAATGCTCTGGGAGAGACCTACACGGTCCAGCGAGTCGTGACCACAGGCGTGAACATCAACGAGATCGACGAATTGGACGTGCGGGGCCAGACATTCCATGCCGACTTCTTCATCTGGCTGAAGTATCGAGGCGACCCGGATGGGCCTTCCAATATCCAGTTCGCCAATGCCGTGAATCCGACGCTGTCGCTGGGCGAGCCACTGCGACGGTCGTCTTTCGACGGCGAGAACTACGAGCTTTACCGGGTGGAGGGCACCTTCCGCGCTCCGATGGAGTTCAGTGCCTTCCCCTTCGATTCACAGGAACTCCCGATCGTCATCCAGAATCGGACCCTGCAGTCCAGCCAGCTGACGTACATTCCCGACCCCGACAACCTTGAGCAGACGCAGTCCGAACGGCTCCAGAGCGGTGTGAACGCCACCCAGACGATCGACCAAATCCCGAACTGGCAGGCGGACTCGTTGATGTTCTATCCGTCCAGCGTCGGACAGAGCGGAGATCTCGGGGATCCGTCGGTTTCCAATAACGGGAGCGGAATCACCTACTCGCAGATGGTCACGACCAACACCATCTCGCGAGACGTGTTCTCCTTCCTCGTCAAGAATCTCCTCCCGCTCTTCCTGCTCACGATCGTCGTCTACGTATCGCTCTGGTATCCCTACAAGGACGCTACGGCCCGCATCTCGTTCGGAGTCACGGGAATCCTTACGGGCGCGGTCATGCTCAACAGCGTCACGTCATCGCTGCCCTCCGTCGACTACACGGTCGCCATCGAATGGGCCTATTACGCATTCATCGCGCTGTCCGGACTGTGCATCATCGGCACCCTGGTCGGACGCGGGCTGACGGAACAACGCCAGCTGAGCCGCGTCCGCATGCTCGATCGGGTCATGCGCATCGGCTACCCGCTCATCGTCGCGGCCGTTGCCGGGGCCTACATCTGGGCGTACTGATCGCCTCGTACCCTGCTGCCGTTTAGCCGAGAAGCGGAATCGTCACCACGTCGTACGGGAGGGTCCAGCACGCCGGAAAGAGGACCGGCAGGGCCGTCGCCCCGAGGCCGAGTGCATACCCCACGTGCACGTACCCCGGTACCTGCTTGCGCGTGCGTACCACCCCGACGATGAATTCTCCATGGGCGAAGGCTTCGAGCTCCTCCTCCTGCGCCAGCAGGAGTGTGCCCTCGTGCCACGAGATGCGCAGCTGCTCCATCAGGTGCGCACGGGGCAGCTCGCGGCCCGGTCGCTGGAACTCCCGCAGGGTCACGGCATCTGCCACTCCTGCGCCATGACTGGCGGCAATCCTCTGGATGTACTCGTGGTTGGTGCGCATGGAGATCGCCTGCTGGCGCCGAGTCGCATCGATGAAGAGATCCAGCTTGGTCTCATATCGACCGAACAGTGCCCCCTGCGAAGACCCGGCCGCCGCGACGATCCGCTCGACACTGGCCCCATCGAAGCCATCCGCACCGACTTGATCCAGGACGGCCTGGAGCAGGGCATCCAGCGTCACATCGCCAGTGTCGAATGGCGTCGGCTCGTCCAGGTGGCGTGCACGAGCTCGGGGCAGGGCTATCGGCTTGGCCGGTACCGCGAGGGCAGTAGCCAGGAGCCGAATCTCGTGGCGAAGATCGATCCCACCGATCCCAGGGCGATGGCCAGCCAGCAGGAGCCCGAGCCCCAGGGAAATCAAGTAGGCACGACGCGCCGCATCAGCACGAGTCAGCTGTTTGGGCTCCGGCGTGCACCAGGCCTCGATCTGCGAACCCAGGCCATCGCGCACCGCCGCCCGCAGCACGAGGTCGAATTGGGAAACGAGCATGAGTTCCGCAGACGCACGGAGTTCGGCGTCCGGATGGGCCAGCACCTCCATAGCTGCGATCAGGTCGTTGACGTTCGGCTCCCCACCCAGAAGCCCCCCGGCCGTGAGGACGTCGGCCAACGCACCGCGCAGCGCCGGGTCGGCCCTCTCGGTCCACGCCGCAGCAGCCAGATGTGAGGAATCCGAGAAGCGATCCTGCAGCGGCCTGCGGGACAACCCCGCCCGGGCCGCAACATTCGCGAAGTTCAGACCAGCCCAGCCATCCTCATCAGCCGCCTCGACGGCGGCATCGACGAGGCGCTCATGGTTGCGCAGGACGCGCTGCTGGGGCGGGCGCGCCGAACGCGTGACGCTGGGCGCAGGCATTCGAATACTCTACCCGCCGGCGAGGCGCGGGTATCTAAAAGTGCCGTGTGCTATTTTTGCGCGCATTCCGTCGCCACCTCAGGGAGTGCCATGAACACCACCGCCCGGAAGCTGATCGCCGAGTTCGTCGGCACCTTCCTGCTCGTCTTCCTCGCCGTCGGCGCAGCCGTGTTCGGCATCGGCGCGAAGGTCGGCGTCGACGGCACCGGACCCGGCAACGGCATCGTCGGCGTCGCCCTGGCC
>CAJAKT010000067.1 GCA_903940375.1 uncultured bacterium
GCCCATCTCGCGCAGCATGCCTGACGGCGACACGAACATCCCGCAGAAGTACAGCCCCGGCAGCGCCGTCGGCTGCCCGGACGCCAGCGGCATTCCCTCGGGATCGCAGACCAGTTCCCACTCCGGCAGGAAGTCGGCGATTCCTGGGCGGTAGCCGGTGGCGAGCACGACGGCGTCGCAGGCGAGCGCGCTGCCATCGTGGAAGACCACGCCGTCGGCGGTGAAGTGGTCGATGTCTCCGTGCACGCCGATGCGGCCCTGCTTGATCGCGGCCATCGTGCCGATATCGAGCAGGGGAATGTGCCGGTCGCGGGCGATCTGCGTGTTGGGGCCGTATGGGAGTTTGCGCAGGCCGACCTTCGTGATGTCGCCGACGGTCAACCGCACGAGCGGCCAGGACAGGGCATCAGCGACACGTGGCGGCAGATGCCGCATCACGATGCCGAGCTGCAGCACCGGCACGACGCCGAGGACATCGCGCTGCACGACATTGACGGGGGAGCGCACGGACAGGTGCGCATGCGCGCCGCGCTCGGTGAGGTCGAGGGCCTGCTCGCAAGCCGAGTTGCCGAAGCCGACGACCAGCGCTTTCCCCCCGCGCCACGGATCGCCGTTCACGTACTCGCTCGAGTGCAGCACCGACCCGGAGAACTCGTCCATCCCCGGCCACGACGGTCGGACAGGAATGCGCGTCGCGCCCGTTGCGATCACGACATTGCGCGCGGACCACTCGCGGTCCGCGGTCGTCGCAACCCACGCGCCGTCCCGCCGTTCGATGCTGACGACCTCCTGGTTGAACTGCGGGTGAATGCCGAAGTGGTCGCAGTAGTCCACGAGGTACTCGACGACCTGGTCGCGTGACGGGTACCGCGGCCAGTCCCGGGGCATGTCGAGTCCGGGCAGGCTCGAGCTCGACTTCGGGGTGTGGAGGTGGAGCCGGTCGTAGTGGTGGCGCCATGCCGTCCCGACGACATCGGTCGCCTCGAGGATCTCGAAAGGCTGGCCGGCCTGGGCGAGGCTGGCGGCCGTCGCGAGGCCAGCGGCGGATGCCCCGATGATCAGGGTTTCGATGTGTGTGCTCACTAGGCCGTTTGGATCGCTTCGCCAGCCGCCTCTGCGCGGCGTTCGGCGATGAGTTCGTCGGCAAGACTCGGTTGCCCGACGAGGTGCGCAGTGCTCTGAAGGAGGCGCGCCTTCGCAGAGGCCGCAGAGCCTTCGGGCTCGGGATCGGCGGAGTTCACGCTCACACCGTATTCGGAAATGCGGGTCTTGAGGAGTGGCTACCCCGGCAGGGCCGGCGGGCGCAGGCCCTCCTCCCGCAGCTCGAGCGAGGCGAGCGCGTGGATGATCGGCTGCTCACCGCGGCGCCACGCCCCGGCGGGGTCGTCGCTGATCCGGGCCAGCACATGCAGGGGCTGCCGGGCCAGGGCCCGCAGGGCGAACAGGTCGAGGTCCTCGTTGGCGTCGACGAACCGCTGGGCCGCGGTGGCCCGCCGCATGAAGGCGATCCGGATCGGGATCCAGAAGGCGGCGAAGGACGCGAAGGCGAGGACCGCCAGCGCGACCGACAGGAACATCGCGAGGGTGGCGACCGCATCCGCCTCGGCCTGGCCCGCGTCGGCGATCGACCGGGCAGCGGCGCTCATCCCGTCAAAAGGGGTGCCAAGGGTCTCGCCCACGAGGGGAATGCCGCCGATCGACTCCCCGGCCGAGTCGATGCTGGTGGCCAGATCGCGGGCGCCACTGGCGATGGCGGCCCCTGGCGTGGCCAGATTCATGATCAGCTCGTGGAGCCGTACGGCGACCCAGATCCAGAGGAGAGTCCACAATACGAGCCACAGATCTCCGGCGATCTGACGTGCCCGACGGGCCGGAATGTCCGAATACCAGGTCATGGTCCACCTCTCGCGATTTCAGGGAACAGCGTCGCACCTCATAGGGTCACAGGGTGACTTCCAGAGAAGACCTTCGAAATATCGCCATCATTGCCCACGTCGACCACGGGAAGACGACCCTCGTCGACGCGATGCTGTGGCAGTCGGGGGCCTTCCGGGCCAACCAGGACGTGAACGACCGCGTCATGGACTCGATGGACCTCGAGCGCGAGAAGGGCATCACGATCCTCGCGAAGAACACGTCTGTCCGGTATGTGGGCCCCTCGGCCCCTGAGGGCGGTGTGACGTTCAACATCATCGACACCCCCGGCCACGCGGACTTCGGTGGCGAGGTCGAGCGCGGGCTGGAGATGGTCGACGCTGTCGTCCTGCTGGTCGACGCATCCGAGGGCCCGCTGCCCCAGACCCGGTTCGTCCTGCGCAAGGCGCTGCAGAAGAACCTCCCCGTCGTCCTGGTCATCAACAAGGTCGACCGCCCCGACGCCCGCATCGCCGAGGTCGTCGACGAGGCCTATGAGCTCTTCCTCGACCTTGACGCCACCGAGAAGCAGATCGAGTTCCCGATCGTCTACACCAGCGCCAAGGCCGGCCGGGCCTCCCTCACTCGCCCCGCCGACGGCGGGATGCCGGACGAGGAGGACCTCGAGCCGCTGTTCCGTCAGCTGCTCACGACCGTCCCGCCGCCGCAGTACGACCCCGCGAAGCCGCTGCAGGCCCACGTCACGAACCTCGACGCGTCGCCCTACCTCGGCCGCCTTGCCCTGTGCCGCGTGCATGAGGGCACCATCCGCAAGGGCCAGCAGGTCGCGTGGATGAAGGCCGACGGCACCGTCGAGCGCGCCAAGGTCGTCGAGCTGCTCATGACGGAAGCCCTCGAGCGCGTCCCCGTGCAGGAGGCAGGCCCCGGCGACATCATCGCCGTCGCCGGCATTCCCGAGATCACGATCGGCGAGACGCTCGCCGACATCGAGAACCCCGTCGCGCTGCCCGTCATCACCGTCGACGAGCCGTCGATCTCGATGACGATCGGCATCAACACGTCGCCGCTCGCCGGCCGCAGTGGCACCAAGCTCACGGCCAACCAGGTCAAGCAGCGCCTCGAGGCCGAGCTCATCGGCAACGTCTCGATCCGCATGCTCCAGACCGAGCGCCCCGAC
>CAJAKT010000068.1 GCA_903940375.1 uncultured bacterium
GCGAGCTGGAGGGCCGAGACGTTGACCCGAACGGTGATCGGCCGATTCGGATTCGAAGCCGTCCACGCGGCACCCTGATGACAGGCCTGAGACAGGACCCATTCGCCGATCTCCAGGATCCGGCCTGATTCCTCGGCCACCCGGATGAACCGATCGGCAACCCAGATCTCCCCGCTGGGGTGGTGCCAGCGCAGCAGCGCCTCCACAGCCCTGACGGTCCCGGTCGCGAGGTCCACCTCGGGCTGGTACCAGAGGTCGAACTGGCCGCGTTCAAGTGCATGCCGCAATTCGGCTTCAACCGCCAGTCGGGCTGCGACGGCCGTGCGAAGGTCCGCGTTGAAGACGGCCACCTGGTCACGGCCAGCGTCCTTGGCCGCATACATCGCTGTGTCGGCCTCGCGCAGCAGGTCGCCCGAGTCGGTTGTGCCGGTGGTGGTCGTGAGCCCGACGCTGGCCGTCGCGTACAGCTCCGCCCCGGCCAGGAGGAACGGCGCCCGGAAAGCCGTGACCAGCCGATCGGCTGCATTGACCGCTTCGATGGGATCACCCAGATCACGCATCACGATGACGAATTCATCGCCACCGAGGCGGGCCACGACATCACCCGTCCGCACGACTTGCTCAATCCGTAGAGCGGCCGCGACGAGCAGGTCATCCCCCGCGGCGTGTCCGAGGGTGTCGTTGACATCCTTGAACCGGTCCAGATCCATCATCAGAAGGGCCATCGGGCGGCCGGACCGACGTCCCGAGCTGATGGCCCGGCTGAGTTCGTCCAAGAGCTCCGCCCGGTTGGCCAAGCCCGTCAAACGATCGTGGGTGGCCAGCACCTGAAGCTCGTCACTCGCGACCTTCCTGGGCGTGATGTCCAGCGCCACACCCTGAACTCCCACAATCACCCCGTGCGAATCACGGACGGCTTCCCCTCGCACCTGCATCCACCCGTGGCTACCGTCGGAGCGAACCATCTCCAGTTCGATGTCAAAGGAATCCCCCGTCGCCTGCGTAGCCGCCACATTGGCGCTCACGTCCTGCCAACTCGCGGGGGTGAACAGCTTGCCGAACTCGGCGAACTCGGGCACAGGAGTCGTCGGGTCAAGGCCCAGCATGAGGAAGAGCTCCTCGGTCCAGGTCACGTGATTCGTGGCGCTGTCAAACGTCCAACTGCCGACGTGGGCGATGCGCTGGGCGCGTTCGAGCTTCGCCCGAATCGCCTCGTTGGCGGCCTCCCACTGCTTGCGCGCGGTGATGTCCAACGACGTGCCGTGCAGCTCGACGATGGACCCGTCCAGACCCCGGATCGCCTCACCACGCGCCTGTATCCAGCCGTGCGTGCCATCACTGCGCACCGTCTCCAGGTCCACCGTGTAGCCGACACCCGTCGCCTGTGTCTGTGCGATGGCAGCAGAGACGCGCTGCCAGCTCTCCGGCATGAACAGTCGATGCTGTTCGGCGAATTCCGGTACCGGTCCGGTCGGGTCCAGCCCGAACATGGCAAAAAGCTCTGGCGACCAGGTGACGCGGTCTGTCTTCACGTCGAAGGTCCACCCGCCCAGGTGGGCAATGTGCTGAGTCTCGTGCAAGGCCTCAAGCAGGTTGTGCTCCGAGCTGACGTCCAGGATCTGCACAATCCGGTGCCGTAGGTGCCCATTTGCATCGAGTACCGCCGAGACGGTCACATCGCCCCAGACGACACGACCGTCACCGGTCACATAGCGCTTCGTGATCCGCAGGCCTGAACGCCGGCCCTCCATCATCTCGCGAAGCTGGTCTGCTCCGATGCCCACATCGTCGGGGTGCGTCACATCGAGGAAGCCCAGGCTCAACAACTCAGCCTCACTGCGCCCCAGCAGTTCGCAGATCGCAGGGTTCGCGCGAATGAACCGGCCGTCATTCGAAACCAGACCGGTAGCCACACGAGAGCGGTCGAACGCCAGTCGGGACTCCTCCTCGCTTGCTGCGAGCAACCGCTCGGCCCGGTTGCGCTCGGTGACATCGCGCGCCGTGGCGAACACCCCGGCGACGACGCCGTTGTCGTCTCGATAGACCGTCGCGTTGTATGAGACATCGATGATGTCGCCATTGACGTTGCGGATCGCAAGCGGGTAATCGGTGACCGAACCTTGGGTGAACGCCTGCCGGTAGCCGGCGCGGGCCTGGTCTGGATCGGTGAAGTAGTCAGCGAAGTCGCTGCCGATGAGGGACTGACGAGGGACGCCAGTGACCTGTTCGGTCGCCACGTTGACGTCGCTGATGACACCGTCGGCCGAAATCGTGATCAGTGGGTCAAGGCTCGACTCGATCAGCCTCCGCGAGTACGCGGACGCCAGGGCCAGTTCCTCCTGTGCCCGCGCACGGTCCTCGACGTCGATGACGATCGAGAACAGCAGCGGCTTGCCGTCATTGATGAGGGCCGTATGGACGTCGACCCTGCGTATCTCGCCACTGGCCAAGCGGTGCGAGAACAGGAATGTGCCCCTCCCGGACTTGCCGGAGGCCACTTGGTCCAGGGCAGCAGCAACTTTCTCAGCGGACATCGTGTTGATCTGAGTGATCGACATCGAGCGCAGCACTGCCGGCGGGTAGCCGTAGTACGCAGCCGCCGACGAGTTGGCGTCAACGATCTGTCCGGTCTGTGGGTCGATGAGCAGCATCATCGCGTCGTGGTCGCGGAACATTGCCTCGAATCGGTGTGTGCTGGCGAGCTTGGCGATGGCGACCTGCTCCGCCGTGGCCAGCGGATCCTCGCGCCTCGTGCCGGCGCCCGGCCCCGATCCC
>CAJAKT010000069.1 GCA_903940375.1 uncultured bacterium
GCTGCGGTCCCGCCACGAGCCGGCGAAGGGCCTGTACATCGCCGAGAGCTCGTCGGTCATCCGTCGCGCACTGGCCGCCGGGCATCGGCCTCGGTCATTCCTCATGGCCGAGAAGTGGCTGCCGGACATGGCCGACGTGCTGGATTCGTCAGGGGCCGGTGACGGGGGAGACATCCCCGTGTTCGTGGCCGACGAAGCGCTGTTGCGGGACATCACTGGCTTCCACCTGCATCGAGGTGCACTTGCCGCGATGCATCGGCCGACGTTAGTGCCGGTGCCGGAACTGCTTGCCCATGCTCGTGGCGGCGAACCGGCGCGCCGGATCGTGATCCTCGAAGACATCGTCGACCACACCAACGTAGGCGCGATCTTCCGCTCGGTGGCGGGCCTAGGCGCCGACGCCGTGCTCGTCACGCCTCGCTGCGCAGACCCGCTGTATCGGCGCAGCGTCCGCGTGTCGATGGGGACGGTGTTTCAGGTGCCGTGGACGCGCCTTGTCTCCTGGCCCGGTGATCTGGACCTGCTGCGTGGCGAGGGGTTCACGATTGCGGCACTTGCGCTCACGCGCGACGCAGTCTCCCTTGATGACTTTGCGGCCATGCCGCCCGAGCGCATCGCGCTTGTTCTGGGTACCGAAGGGGATGGCCTCAGCGCGGGGGCGATCACTGCCGCCGACGTCTGCGTGCGCATCCCGATGCAGGGGGGCGTGGACTCGCTCAACGTGGCGGCGGCATCGGCCGTTGCGGTATGGGCGCTGCGCTGACCGTCAGCCGGCGGCGAGCAGGGCGTCTAGCGTCCGGTTGCGGAACTTGCCGGTGGGATCCATGCGGTCGGCCAGGTCCGCGAAATCGTCGAATCGCGGGTATCTCGAACGGATCGAGGCGGGGCTGGCGTCGTAGAGCTTGCCCCAGTGCGGACGCCCGCCGCGATCGGCGAACAGCACGTCGAGTTCCGCGAGGATGCCGAGGACCTCGGGTCGACGCTGCCAGGTGAAGTGGATGCCGACCGTGTCGCGGCCGGATGCCCCGCTGAGCCACAGATCATCGGCGCACATCGTCCGGATCTCTGAGACGTGCAGCAGCGCATGGATTCGCGGGGCGAGGGACTCGAGGTCTCGCAGCAGTTCGACTGCGCGGTCGCGCGGTACGAGGTACTCCGTCTGCAGCTCGTCGCCCGAGCTCGGAGTGAAGTCCAGCCGGAAGTGCGGGAGTCGCTCGTGCCAGGACCCGGTGATGCCGCTCTGCTCGGTGCAGTGCACGGCGTCGTGACCCGGCAAGGGGTGACGCTTGCCGTCGGCCAGCGTCCCGTCGAGAATGCCGGGCTGCGTCCACTCGCCGTCCGTGTCGACGCGGCGCTTCATCCACACCTGGCCAACGAGATCGGGCGCCCAGCAGGTGAAGAAGCTAACGCTGTACGCGCTGGAGAATGTCGCGTCGAAGTCCGACAGCAGGGCTTCGTGGCTCACGTCGTCGAACACGTACTGGCGTACATCGAATGCCGGCTGGATGGCCAGGTCGACACTCGTCACCACCCCGATGGCACCAAGGGAGACGACACAGCCGGGAAATCGGTCCGGATCGTCGGCACGGGTGACCCGCACGACGTCGCCCGTCGCCGTGACGAGGTCAAGTCCGTGAACGGCCGCTGAGAGGGTCGGGTTGTGGTCACCAGAGCCATGGGTTCCGGTTGCGATGGTGCCGGCAACCGAGATGTGTCCAAGCGAGGCCATGTTGTGCAGTGCCCAGCCCTGGTCGTCCAGAAGGCGCGCGGCCTCGCCATATCGCAGTCCCGCAGGCACACGGGCGATCCGCTGGTCCGCGTCGATCTCGATGAGCGGAGGCAGCCCTGCGACCGACACGTGGATTCCGTCAGTGTCGGCGAGGTCGTTGAACGAGTGCATCGTTCCGACGGCGCGGATCCGGTCGCTCGACGCGACGGCAGACTGCAGGTCGCTGATCGCGCTCGGCTCGATTACGGATGCTGCCGTGAATTCGACGTGCCCAGACCAGTTGCGCATGGTGATCATCTCCTCGCCGTGGTGGCACATGGCGTCCGTAGCAGAGCGAGCAACGAGAGCACGACCGCGGCGAGCAGGCCCACGATGCGCGCCGCCTGCGCGATGATGGCAACAGGTTCACCCGTCACCAGTTGTGTCGCCGACCAGGGGTAGACGATCTGTGTCAGCAGCGAGACCACGATGACGATCGCCACGACGCGACGCAGGCGCGAGGCCGGGTCGATCATCGCCACGGCTGCGAGTCCCACGAGCCAGACGTTGAACTGCGGTGAGTAGACGCGGCTCGTCGCGACGGCGACCAGCATCACCGCGAGCGCAACGTCGCCAGCGGGGACCGTCTCGAGCCGGCCCGAGAGACGTGCCCAGGCCAGGAGGGCGAACAGGACCAGGCCGGTGACCGTCATGATCAGTCCGGCGATCTCTGTCCCCTGCATGAGGACCTGGATCGACCCGTACTTCAGGCCGAAGGCAACCTCGCCGCCGAACAAGGTGAAGATCTCGTACGGGAGTGCCCCGACGGATTCCACCTGCAGGCCCCGGGCCTGCTGGTTGGCGACGAAGGACAGGCTGTTGTCAGTCAGGATGGCGAAGCCGCCGAGAATCACCACGGTGGTGGCGATGAAGGCGAGCACTCCCCGTGTCAGCGAGCGGCGCGGCAGTACGAACAGCATCAGGGCAGGCCAGACCTTCACGGTCAGCCCGAGAGCGGTGCTGATCCCGGAGAGTGCGGGGCGGGCGACGAGCAGGACGGCCCCGACGGCGAACATGGTCGGGACGACGTCGAACCGCACCATCATGATCGAGCCGACGATCAGTCCGGCCAGTGCCCACAGCCACAGGCCACGCCAGGAGGCACCGGCGCGACAGGCATGGGCTCTCATCAGCGCCGCCATGATGATGCCGTCGGCCAGCAGAATGACGAGTGTGAAGGCCCAGCGGAAGTCGGCAGGAATGAGTCCGGACAGCAGGAAGACAGGAGAGATGCCGGGCGGGTACTGCCATGTGGGGTCGTCAGCGGGGAAGATCCCGTCCTGCAGGCGCGGAAGCCATGCGGAGTAGATGTCGAGGTCGTTGAGCATCCACGGGGTCATGTCGACGGAGGCCAGCGCCCAGACGCGAGTGGTCACCCACGCGAGGCCGATGGCCGCATACACCGTCCACACGGCGGTGCGCTGCTGCGTTGATGGACTCACCGGACGGACTCCCCAGGCTCGGTGTCGCGAGCATAGTGAGGCCGGAATCATCGACCGAGGTTCCCGCGCGTTCGGGACGGTCGGTCGGTCCGTTGGGTACCGTGTTGTCGTTGGGGGTTGGCGTCTGGAGGACGGCGTGGCGAAGCTACGTGATGTGCTCCTGTGGTCAGGGCTGTGGATCGCCTACCTGCTGGTCGTCGAGCCCCTGATCGTGTCCGCCCAGGGCATCGCGATCGTGTGGGCCGGGGGTGGCCTGGCGGCGGGGCTGCTGGTCGTCCTGCCTCGCCGGCGCTGGTGGCCGCTGCTGATGCCCACGGCCGCCGGCCTCGCTCTGGGGTACATGTGGCTGGACCTGCCGGCGTGGTTCGTCGCCCTGCAGGTCGGGGTCGACCTGCTGGCGATCGTCGGATACGCAGTCGTCATCCGCCGCAACCGGCGTGATCACTCCGGTCTTGGCGCCGATGTCCCGTGGGTCGCGCTGACGGCGATCGCCGCCTCCGCGATCCGGCTCATGCCGGTTGCCGTGATTGCTGCAGCCGGTAGCACCGTCGGCAGGGACTACGGCAGCCAGGCCCTGGCAGAGGTCGGCCTCAGCACCATGGTCGGACTGATCGCCGGCTCCGCGACCGTCCTGGGGCTGTACCGCTGGCGCTGGGAGGCATTGCGGCCGAGTGAGAGCGGCGAGCAGCTGCTGGGGGGTGCCGTCCTCGTCGGTGTACTCCTGCTCATCTTCTTCTCCCCGTTCGGAACCGTGGTACCAGGCTCGCAGTACCTCGTGCTGCCGTTGCTCATCGCGTCGGCCGTCCGTTACGCCGTTCCGCTGACTGCCTCACTGACCGGGCTGACGGTGCTGGCCGTATCGGTCTCCGCGTCTCTGGGGACCGGCGTCTACGACGTGCAGGCACCGATGACGGTCAGTGACGTGTTTGCCATCCAGATGTACCTGCTCGTGCTGACCGTGTCCGTCTTCGTGCTGGCATCGGTCGTCAGCGAGCGACGTGAGGCCGAGGGCGATGTGATCCGCTCGTCGGCGATGCTGGCAGCCGTCTTCCGAGAGTCGCCGGTGCCGGCTGCCTGGGTCACGCTTACGCCGGACTCGTATCCGGTGATCCGCGAGGCGAACCCGGCCTTCCTGGCCCTGGTCGGACTGCCCGGCGACGAGGTGCGCGGCGTGCGGCTGTCCGCCCTGCTGACGCCGGCGCAGCCGATGGGTCTGCCGGATCTGGACTCCGGCCGCGACATGCACGCCCTCGGCCGCGACGGATCGGTGCGGTGGCTTCGGCCGACACTGTCGCGCCGGTTCACCGAGCCGGGCGCGGCTGCTCAGGACGGGTCAGGCACGGTCCCGGAGGAGTTCGCCGTTCTGGTGCTGGAGGACGTGACGGCCGACCGCGTGTCGGAGGAGCTCCTGCGCCAGCAGGCCCGGCGCGACAGCCTCACCGGACTGCCCAACCGTGCGGCGCTCGTCGAGCGACTTGAGAGTGCGCTGGCTGAAGGTGCGGATGTTCCGGTCGGGCTCCTGATCCTCGACATCGACGACCTGAAGGTCGTCAACAACGGGCTCGGGCATCTGGTCGGCGACCAGTTGATCATCCAGATGGCGCAGCGGTTCGCCGAGGCACTCGCGCCACGCGACTTCCTCGTTCGGACCGGAGGTGACGAGTTCGCCATCCTTCGTCCGCGTTCCCTTGACGGGGAATCCCTCGATGATCTCGCTCAGCGGGTCCTGCTCAGCGCGCTCGAGCCGTTCATGCTCGATAACCGCCCCGTGTCCGTGTCGGTGAGCATCGGAGCAGCACAGTCCGATCGGTCGACCGAGATCCCCGGCGACCTGCTCCGCGGCGCGGACATCGCCCTGCAGCGAGCCAAGCAGGGTGGCCGGCGTCAGGCCGCGCGGTTCGAGCCGGGCGAAGACCGGCCAGCACTCGAACGGATGGGCACCGAGCAGCTGCTGCGAGCAGCGCTTGAGGCCGATGGCCTGGTCTGCCTGTTCCAGCCCATCACCCTCATCTCGACCGGACGCGTGGTCGCGGCCGAGACCCTCGTGCGACTGCGCGCGCCTGACGGCGCACTCGTGATGCCGTCGGCGTTCCTGCCGCTGGCCGCTGAGCTGGGACTGATGGGGGTGCTCACCGACCAGGTCGTCCGTCAGTCCTGCTCCGCCGCGGCGCGCTGGATCGCGTCCGGCCATGAAGTGAGAGTCGCGTTCAATGCGCCGCCCCAGTGGCTCAACGAGACGGCGGTAGCGACGGTTCAGGCGGCGCTGGAGGAGTTCAGCGTGCCGCCTGAGTCGATGACGGTGGAGGTGACGGAGGAGGAGACCCTGAGCGCGGGCCGCACGGCTGTCGAGACCCTGACGGCGCTTCGCTCTCTCGGCACCCACGTGGCCATCGATGACTTCGGCACCGGCTATGCCGGGCTGGACTCATTCCGCTCAGTGCCCGCGGACATCGTCAAGGTCGACCGGTCCTTCGTCGACGAGATGATGCGCAACGACGAGGACTTCGAGCTCGTCCGTTCGATGCTCGACCTGATCTATCGGTTCGGCAAGAAGGCCGTCGCGGAGGGCGTCGAGACTGCTGAGCAGCTTGAGGCCCTGCGGGAGATGGGCTGCGAGTACGCGCAGGGCTTCTACCTGGGACGGCCGATGCCCTTTGAGGATGTGCCAGCCGGTGAGGTGCTACCGCGCGTGCTGCCGGTGCGTCCCGTGTGAGTCGGATCCGTGACGCGGCAGGGTCGTCAGCTGGTTAGCGTGATGATCAGGGCGATAACGGCGAACCCGATGGCGATCTCGCAGATCAGGACGCCGATAGCGGTGATCCTCAGCGGTGCCCGGTACTCGCCGGTGGCGTAGTGACCGGTGCGCTTGATGATGGCCGTCAGCTTCGTCGCGTCCTTGCGGGCATCGCCGGACGGGTCGCGCTGCGACCAGTAGCCGCGCTCGCTGTTCTGGCCGACGAGGACGAACACCACCCCGAAGATGAACAGGATGATGGCGATGATCCAGAACACGAAGGCGGCTGTCGTCACAGGGTGGACCCTAGCGGTCGCCTGCAGCTAGCGTGCAGGCGTGGCAGCTCCAGTGAACGGTCCGCCCATGGCCGTGGACGTCGACGGAGTATCGGTGCGGCTCACCAGCCCCGACAAGGAGGTCTTCCCCGGAATCAGCAAGCGCGAGGTATTCGAGTACTACCTCGCCGTGGGGGTGCTGATGCTCGAGCAGGTGGCCGGCCGACCGACGGCCCTGGAGCGGTGGCCCGATGGCGTTCGGCCCGACGTGGAGCACTTCTTCCAGAAGCACCTGCCGAAGACCGCCCCCGCGTACGTGCACGGGATAGGGGTGGCCTTTCTGAGCGGGCGGCCCGGCACGCTCCTCGACCCCGCGAGCCGCGCGGCCATTGCGTGGGCCGTTCAGATGGGCACGATCACCTTCCATGCCTGGCCGGTCACTGCGCCGGACGTTGCGCATCCGGACCAGTTGCGCATCGATCTGGATCCGTCACCGGCGAACACCTTCGATGATGTCCGCCGGATAGCCCACTGGAGCCGCGAGGTGGCGAGCGAGTGGGGGATGACCTCGTTCGTCAAGACGAGCGGCAGCCGTGGACTGCACATCTTCATCCCGATCCAGCCGCGGTCGTTCATCGATGTACGGCACGCAGCGATTGCGCTCGGACGCGAAGTGGAGCGACGACACCCCGACCTCGTGACGACGTCGTGGTGGAAGGAGGAGCGCGGCGACCGGGTGTTCATCGACTTCAACCAGAATGCCCAGGATCGGATGATGGCCTCGGCCTACTCGCTGCGCGCGCATGCGAATGCTCCTGTCTCGCTGCCGATTGACTGGTCGGATGTCGACTCGGTCGATCCGCGTGACATCACGCTGCGAACGGTTCCGAGGTTGATCGCCGAGCGTCATGGCGATCCGTGGGCCGGCATGCGCCGCGCCGCAGCGGACCTATCGCCCGCGGTGGCGGCCTGGGATCGCGATGTCGTGGCGGGCCTTCCGGAACTCCCGTATCCGCCGGACTTTCCGAAGATGCCGGGGGAACCGCCGCGAGTGCAGCCCAGCCGGGCACGGCCGCTGCCGCAGACCTGATCGATCGACTCCCGGTTGCCCGTGCCGGTCAGGTCAGGGAGGCGAGCAGTTCCTCGATCCGCGCTGGTGGCGGGATGTCCAACTGGTCGAAGCCACAGGATGCCGGTCCACGATCGGGTCGCCAGCGGAGGAAGCCGGCGACGTGCCGGAAGCGGGGTCCCTCCATCTGGTCGTAGGTGACCTCGGCGACGAGTTCCGGCCGCAC
>CAJAKT010000070.1 GCA_903940375.1 uncultured bacterium
ATCCCGAATCTCCCGCGATAGCCCTTGCGCAATCCGTACCACCCGCCGATCGGGTTGTCGTCCGCGCGACCCCATGCCTCGACGGTGCCCGGTGCGGCGTCCTTCTTCTCGTCAGCGGCACCAAGCGGAACCCAGTCGCCTTCCAACACCAGCATCGCGTGCAGGTCATCGACGGCGCGAAGGTCGTACATCAACTTCGTCGATCCGACCTGGCAGACGAGCACCGGCGGATCAGCGGCTTCATCGCGGAACATCGTGTAGGAGGACGTGCCCGGCGCCGTCGTCAACTCCCAGGGATCCTGCTTCGTGCCGCTACCGGACATGGCCAACTCCTTCTCGGTCGTGCCCCCGACAGCACCTCACCACGCCGACGCTGTTTCGACAAGGCGTCGACGATCAGCCGCCTATCCTGCATGGATGAGGATGCGCATCCACCGGGCCTGGCTCGTCGCCGGCGTGACCTTCCTCGTCCTGATCTCGTCGGCAGCCTTCCGCTCGTCCTTCGGCGTCATGATCGTGCCGTTCGAGGACGAGTTCGGCTGGGGCCGAGCGGCCACGAGCCTTGCGGTCTCCGTGAACCTTGTCTTCTACGGAGTGACGGCCCCGTTCGCCACGGCGTTGATGGAGCGCTTCGGCGTCCGCAACATCGTCGCCGGCGCCATGGGCCTCATCGCCCTCGGCACCGGCCTCACGGTCTTCATGAACCAGTCCTGGCAGCTCGTCCTTCTATGGGGGGTGTTCGTCGGCTTGGGGGCTGGCTCGACGGCCCTCGTTCTCGCTGCGCTCATCGCCAACCGCTGGTTCGCCCACCGGCGCGGCCTGGTGCTCGGCATCCTCGGCACAGCCTTCGCCACCGGGCAGTTGGTGTTCCTCCCGCTCATCGCCCGGACCATCGATCTGCACGGCTGGCGATGGGCGTCGCTGGCGATCTCCGGCCTGTGCGTGCTGACGATTCCGCTCGTACTCCTCGTGATCCGCGACCGACCATCCGATGTGGGGCTTCGTCCCTACGGCGCTACTGGCGAGCCGACAGCGGAGGAGCTCAGCCGCAACACAACCGGCAGCGGCTGGCGGGCCGCGGGAACAGCGGTCACGACCCTCAAGAGCGCGGCGACCACGCGGGCGTTCTGGCTGCTCGCCGGGACCTTCTTTGTCTGCGGCTGGACGACCAACGGAATCATCAGCACGCACTTCGTCCCCGCCATGCACGACCATGGGATGGGACCGACCACCGCAGCGAGCCTGCTCGCCGTCGTCGGCATCTTCGACATCATCGGAACGATCGGCTCAGGCTGGCTCACCGACCGCTTCAACCCGCGCATGCTCCTGTTCATCTACTACGGCCTCCGCGGTATCGCCCTCATCGCGCTGCCGATCATCATCGGGCCGGATGTCGAGCCACCCCTACTCGTCGTGATGATCCTGTTCGGCCTGGACTGGGTCGCCACCGTTCCCCCAACCGCCACGCTGTGCCGCCAGATCTACGGCGTCGAGGCCGGGGCGGTCGTGTTCGGCTGGGTCTTCGCCGCGCACATGGTCGGTGCCGCCGTCGCCGCCACCGTCTCGGGCGCAATGCGCGACATGTCCGGTGACTACCTAACCGCGTGGCTAGTGGCCGGCGGACTGGCCCTCCTCGCCGGACTGGCTTGCCTGGCAATCCCGAAGGCCATTCCAAACCGCAGCACGCAGCCCGCCTGACAGGGCATCATTCGCCATACCCCTCGCATCAGGAAGGACTCCCATGCCGCATCACGTCCAAGGTGTGATCGCCCGCTCGCAGGGCGCTCCCGTCGAACTCGTCACCATCGTCGTCCCGGACCCCGGTCCCGGCGAGGCGCTCGTGCGCGTGCTCGCATGCGGGGTCTGTCACACCGACCTGCACTACCGCGAGGGCGGGATCAGCCAGGACTACCCGTTCCTGCTGGGTCACGAGGCGAGCGGCATCGTCGAGGAGGTCGGTGAGGGCGTCACCGACGTGGCCCCAGG
>CAJAKT010000071.1 GCA_903940375.1 uncultured bacterium
CCTCGCCGCCGTACCCGCCGGCCCCTGACATCGGCCGGCCGTCGATGATGATGCCGCCGCCGATGCCGACCTCGCCCGATACGTAGATGACGTTGCGGTTGCGGGCGCCCACTCCCCGCACGTGTTCCGCGACAGCACCCAGATCAGCGTCGTTGCTGATGGCCACCGTCGGCGTGAATCCGTACTGCGCGCCGATGGCCTCGCGCACCATGTCACCGAACGACACGTCGGCCCAGCCGAGGTTCGGCGCCAGCAGGACGCGACCGTCGTTATGGTCGACGATGCCGGGCACCCCGATGCCGAGACCCACCCACGAGGACGTCGCCGGGGCCACGGCGAGCATCTGCTCGGTCAGGAGCGTGATGTTGCGCATCGCTGCCTGTGGCGTGTACGTGGTGCGCTTGTGCCGCTGCTCCTTGCGAGCGAGCACCGTGCCACCCAGTCCGACAAGCGCGACGACCGTGCGCTCAACCCGCAGATCGAACGCGATCACGACGGCGGACTGGGCCGCCGGCTGCACCATGAGGGACGGGCGCCCGACCTGCCCGGCCGAACCGGCCACCTCGGTGACCAGGCCGACCTCGGCCAGCTCGGACACCAGAACACCGACGGTGCTCCGGTTTAGTCCGCTGTACGCGACCAGATCCGACCGGCTGGCCGCACCCCCCTCGTGCAGGCGTCGCAGCAGGCGCGCGCGGTTGTGGCGCCGTAGGTCGTCCTGGGTCGCCGCGGTGCGTGTGACCATGCGCCTGCCGACCAATCCGTGACGGTGAGAACTATGAAGTGGTGGAACGTTTACGCGAGATCGCGTCGACGCTTGCAGCGACCAGCAGCACCAGTCCGGTGACGATGTACTGGATACCCGACTGCTGAGTGATCAGCGGGAGGCCGTTCGCGATGACGGCGATGACGAGGCCACCGACCACGGCATCCATCACCTTGCCACGGCCACCGAAGAGGCTCGTTCCGCCGATGACGGCTGCACCGACAGCGAACAGCAGGGTCTGCGCACCACCAGTCGTCGGCGACACCGAGTTGTCGCGGGAGGCGATGAGCACGCCACCCACGGCGGCGAGCGTCGAACAGATCATGAAGCAGTAGATCTTGATGCCCTTCACACTGATACCTGCGCGACGCGCGGCCTCGGTGTTGCCGCCGACGGCGTAGATGTGACGACCGAAGGACGTGCGGCTCAGGACGAACGTGAGTCCCACGAGCAGGACCAACACGACGAGCACCGCCCAGGGCACACCCTTGAGCACAGGGATACATCCGACCGGATCCGGCGGCTCGTTGGTGAGACAGGCAGTCTTACCGGGGCGCACGATCTCGCGCTCCATATTCAGGAGGTACACGCCGATACCCAGCAGGACAGCCACGGCCACGGTCTTCGCGGCCCATACCGATGTCGCCGTGGCCCTCAGCCCAGCCTTGCGGCGCCCGGTGATCGCGCGCAGCGAGACCCAGGCGTACCCAGCAGTGACCACCGCCCACAGCAGCCAGCCGGCCCAACCCGGCATGTTCTTGTTCATGACCGCGAGCAGCTCGTCGCTGCGCAGGGTGATGGTGCCGCCCTCGCCGATGATCAGGAGCATGACGCCCTGCAGCGCCAGGAACATTGCCAAGGTCACGACGAACGACGGGATGCCCAGCCGCGCGACGAGTACGCCGATGCTCAGACCGATGACCGTGCCGGTCAGCAGCCCGAGGATCAGCGCCAACGGCCACGCAAGTCCCCACGACGACAGTGCGACGGCGAGCACGGCAGCCGCCGTGCCGGCGGTGAAACCGGCCGACAGGTCGATCTCACCGAGCAGGAGCACGAACACCAGGCCCATGGCCAGGACGATGATCGCCGTGCCCTGGTTGAGCAGATTGGCGAAGTTGAGTGCGGTGAAGAAGGTCTCCGGCTTGAGAGCGCTGAACAGTCCGATGAGGACGATCAATCCGAGGACGGCCGGCAGCGAGCCGACATCGCCGCCCTTGACCCGGTTGAAGTAACTCCCCATGGCCGCGCCAATGCCGTCCGTGTCGCCAGCCGCCGTGACGTCCACATCCGTTGCCTGTGTCGAGCTCATGCGACGCCTCCTGCTGCAGCGATCTCCGGTTGGACGCCCATGTCGCCCGAGCGACCCGTGGTGATGAGCTCGACGATGCTGGAGTGGTTGACATCCTTTGCGGACACCTGGGCGGCCATCGCACCGAGGTAGAGGCAGGCGATGTTGTCGGCCACCTGCATGACGTCGTTCATGTTGTGCGAGATCAGTACGACGCCCAGGCCGCTGTCGGCGAGGCGACGGACGAGGTTGAGGACCTGCTCGGTCTGCGCGACGCCCAGAGCGGCGGTCGGCTCATCGAGGATCACGAGCTTGGAGTTCCACAGCACGGCACGGGCGATGGCCACGGTCTGCCGCTGCCCGCCGGAGAGGCTTGCCACTTGCTGACGCACGGACTTCAGGGTGCGCACCGACAGGCCCGCG
>CAJAKT010000072.1 GCA_903940375.1 uncultured bacterium
GCGGACTTCCCCTCCACCGCGGGCAGCACGTTCCCGGTCTATGCGGTGCTGGCGGCCGTCGCCGGGGCGACGCGGGTGACCCGTGCGGTGTCCTCGCACCCCGAGCGGTTCGACGCCCTCGTCGTCGACGACGTCATGCTCATCGCAAGTGCAAGCCCCGAGCAGCAGACCGTTACGGTCGGCACGCGAACCGTCACCCTGGAACCGTACGGCGTCGTCACGATCGAGCGAGAGGCATGACATGAGCACCGATCTGTTCAGCCTGGCCGGCAAGAACGTCCTCATCACCGGTGCCGGCGGCGTGATCGGCGGCGAACTGACGCGCGGCATGACCGCCGCGGGTGCGATCGTCGGCGCACAGGACCTCACGATCGAGCGTGCGCAGGCAGCTGACGGCGCATTCGCCTTCGGCGGCGACCTGTCCGATGTCGAGGCCTGCCGTGCGCTCGTCGCTGAGGCGGACGCCGCGATGGGCGGGATCGATGTCCTCGTCAACTGCGCTGGCATCAACCGGCGCAAGCCGATCGATGACGTCACTGCCGAGGACTTCGACGCAATCGTGTCCGTGAACATGCGTGCTGTCTTCTTCACCAGCCAGGCGGTCCATCCGATCATGACGGCCCGCGGCGGCGGCACGATCGTCAACATCTCGTCGATGAGCGCCCGCTTCGGCTACAACACGATCTCGGTCTACGCAGCCACGAAGGCGGCCGTGACGTCCATGACGCGCTCCTTCGCCCGCGAGTGGGTGAAGGACGGCATCCGCGTCAACTGCATCGAGCCGTCAGTCGTGAAGACCGAGTTCACCAAGCCGCTTTGGGGCGAACCGCACCGCGAGCGCTGGTTCGCCGACAACATGCCCATGGGCCGCCTCATGGACCCGCCCGAGCTCGTCGGCGCTGTGATCTTCCTGGCCAGCGGGGCGTCCAGCTACATCACGGGCCAGTCCATCACGATCGACGGCGGCCTGCTGGCCGGTGCCGACTGGGATGGCTACGCGGACAGCTGATTCGCTCGTGCGAACGCGTCAGTCGCAGACGGCTCCGTGCGAAGCAGAGCCCACGAGCTTGGCGTACTTCGCGAGGACACCCCGCGTGTAGCGCGGCGGCAGCGGCTCGAAGGCCGCACGCCGCTCCGCCAGCTCAGCCTCGTCGACCAGCAGGTCGAGACTGCGGTTCGGGATGTCGATGCGGATGCGGTCACCGTTGCGGACCAGGCCGATGGCCCCACCATCAACGGCCTCCGGCGCAACGTGGCCCACGCACAGCCCGGTCGTGCCGCCCGAGAATCGCCCGTCGGTGATCAGCATGACGTCCTTGCCGAGGCCCGCACCCTTGATCGCACCCGTGATCATCAGCATCTCGCGCATACCCGGGCCACCCTTGGGGCCTTCGTAGCGAATGATGATGACGTCGCCCTTCTGGATGGTGCCGTCCTCGAGCGCCGCCATCGCCGACTGCTCGCGCTCGAATACGCGAGCAGCACCCTCGAACACATCGACGGGGACGCCCGCATTCTTGACCACGGCGCCCTCGGGGCACAGCGACCCGGACAGGATGGTGATGCCGCCGGTGGCCGCGAGCGCGGAGCGGGAGGCGTGCAGGATCTCACCATCGGGATCCGGCGGATTGATGTCGGCCAGGTTCTCGGCAACGGTCTTCCCCGTGACCGTCAGGCAGTCACCGTGCAGCAGGCCTGCATCGAGCAGCGCGCGCATGACAACGGGAACGCCGCCGACGCGATCGACGTCGCTCATGACGAAGCGACCGAATGGCTTCACGTCAGCGAGCAGCGGGACCTTGGCGCCGATGCGGTGGAAGTCCTCCATCTCGAGGTCGACATCCGCTTCGTGCGCGAGGGCCAGCAGGTGAAGGACCGCATTGGTCGATCCGCCGAAGGCCATGACGACGGCGATGGCGTTCTCGAGGGAGCGCTTCGTGATGATGTCGCGGGTCGTGATGCCCTGGCGAATGAGCTCGACGACTGCCTCGCCCGAACGACGGGCGAATCCGTCGCGACGGCGATCGACAGCCGGCGGTGCGGCTGAACCCGGGAGGGACATGCCCATGGCCTCGGCCGCACTGGCCATCGTGTTGGCCGTGTACATCCCTCCGCAGGCGCCCTCGCCCGGGCAGATCGCACGCTCGATCAGGTCGACATCCTCACGCGACATCAGGCCACGCGCACAGGCACCAACCGCCTCGAAGGCGTCGATGATCGTGACATCGCGCTCGGATCCGTCGGACAGCTTCACGTGGCCGGGCAGGATCGAGCCCGCGTAGACGAAGACCGACGCCACGTCGATACGCGCTGACGCCATGAGCATGCCGGGCAGCGACTTGTCGCAGCCCGCGAACGTGACCATGCCGTCGAGGCGCTCGGCCTGCATGACGGCCTCGACCGAATCGGCGATGATCTCGCGCGAAACCAGCGAGAAGTGCATGCCCTCGTGCCCCATGGAGATGCCGTCGGACACCGAGATGGTGCCGAACTGGAGTGGGTAGCCGCCAGCCGCGTGCACGCCCTCCTTGGCCGAGCGCGCCAGTCGCTCGAGCGAGAGATTGCAGGGGGTGATCTCGTTCCAGCTGGAGGCGACACCGATCTGCGGCTTGGGGAAGTCCTCGTCGGACATTCCTACGGCGCGGAGCATCCCGCGAGCGGCCGCCCGCTCGAGGCCATCGGTGACGACACCACTGCGCGGCTTCATATCGGTCATGGGCCGAAGCCTATTGACCCCTGCCGCGAGGAGTCGTCGCGGCTAGCCCGTCACGACGGATACCAGCGGCTGGCCGGCGGCGAACCTGGTCAGCTGGTCGGCCACCAGCGCCCGCGCCCGTGGCAGGAACGCCGACGTGTTCCCGCCGACGTGCGGGCTGATCAGCACTCCGGACAGCGCCCAGAGCGGATGGTCAGGCGGCAGCGGCTCCGGGTCGGTGACGTCGAGCGCCGCCCTGATCCGGCCCGCCGCGACATGCGTGACAAGGGCGTCCGTATCGACCACGGGACCGCGGGCCACGTTGACGAGCAGGGAGTGGTCGCGCATCCGGGCCAGGAACACATCGTCGACGAGACCCCGTGTCTCAGCCGACAGGGGCACCGCGAGGACCACCACATCCGCGAGCGGCAGCAGGTGCGGGAGCTCCGAAGCAGCGTGGACACCCGACCGTGCGGTACGCCCCACCATCACGACATCGGTCTCGAACGGCTCGAGCCGGCGGCGGATCGCGTCGCCCACTCCCCCAGCTCCCACAACGACCACCCGCCTGTCGGCGAGCGACTCACGACGCCCGTAGAGCCACGCACCCGTCGGCATCGCGCGCGCAAACGAGTCGAGGCCCCGCAGCGAGGCCAGAATGAGGCCGACGGCAAGCTCGGCGGTGCTGGCATCGTGGACCCCGCCCGCATTGCAGAGGGTGACCCCCTTCGGCACGAAGGGCAGGGCATTGTCGTAACCAGCCGTCAGCAGTTGCACGACCTTCAGATGCGGCATGCGTGACATCAGGGCGAGGTCATCGACCGGCCCCATGTACCGAGGGACATAGAACGCGACCCGGTCGAGGTCGTCGACGAGCGGGATGGCCGGCA
>CAJAKT010000073.1 GCA_903940375.1 uncultured bacterium
CGCACTGCGCGGCCACGACCCCGACACCGCCGTACTGCGCCTGCGCCCACGGCCCGGCGAGGACACCCTGCGCACCGACGATGTCATCCAGACTCTGCGCGACCACGCGCACTCCATCGCCACGGTGATGATCGGCGGCGTGAACTACCTCACCGGCGAGGTCATGGACATGCAGGCGATCACGGCCGCCGGCCACGAGATCGGTGCGACGGTCGGCTGGGATCTCGCGCATGCCGCCGGGAACGTCCCGCTGCAGTTGCACGACTGGGACGTCGACTTCGCCGCATGGTGCACGTACAAGTACCTCAACTCCGGACCGGGTGCGATCGCCGGCGCCTTCGTGCACGCGCGTCATCTCGACGACCCGACCCTGCCGCGACTCGAGGGGTGGTGGAGCACCGACCCGGCCAGCCGCTTCGAGATGAACCCCGTATCCGCGCCTCAGCGGTCGGCCGATGCGTGGTCGCTGTCGAACCCGCCGATCCTCGCGATGGGGCCGGTCCACACATCGCTGCGGATCTTCGACGGAGTCGGCATGCCCGCGGTGCGTGCCCGGAGTCTGCGCCTGACCGGCTACCTTCGCGGCCTGCTCGAGTCACTGGCCGAGCGCGCGCCGATCCAGCTCGTCACCCCGGCCGACGACGATCATCACGGAGCCCAGATCTCGGTTCGCGTTCAGACCGATGTGACCGCACTCGCCGATCGCATGAGCGAGAACTGGGGTGTCGTCGCCGACGACCGCAAGCCCGACATCATCCGGCTCGCACCGGCACCGCTCTACTGCACGTTCCATGATTGCTGGCGAGCCGTCGATGCGCTCAGCCAGGAGCTCACCGGGGAGGGGATCGCATGACATCCATCGCGGACACACGCATTGCAGTGGTCGGTGCAGGACTGGTGGGCTCGCTGCTCGCCTGCTACCTGGGCCGCCGCGGGTACACGGTCGATGTCTACGAGCGTCGACCTGATCCTCGAGCCACCGCGGCAGAGCGGGGTCGCTCGATCAACCTTGCCCTCTCGGAGCGCGGCCTTGACGCACTCCGACGCATCGACCTCGTCGACACCGTCATGGCTCCTGCCCTGCCGATGCACGGCCGGATGATCCACGGCAAGGACAGCAGCCTGACGTTCCAGTCGTACTCGTCCTCCGGCGACCGCGCGATCAACTCCATCGGCCGCGGCGCCCTGAACGAGACGCTGCTCGACGCCGCCGAGGCAACCGCCGGAGTCAGCATTCATTTCGATGCGCGCCTGGCCGACTACGACCTGGCCACGAACACCCTCACCCTGGAGCAGGGCGGTGCGCTCAACGCGATCTCCGCGGATGTCGTGCTTGCCACTGATGGCTTCGGCAGCATCGTGCGACAGTCACTCGAGCGGATCGGCCGCACCAGTGTCGTCACCGACATGCTGGAGTTCGGCTACAAGGAACTCACCATCCCTGCGCTGAACGGCGAGTTCGCGATGGACGCCGATGCCCTCCACATCTGGCCGCGGGGCGCGTCGATGATGATCGCGCTGCCGAATCCCGATCACTCGTTCACGTGCACCCTGTTCTGGCCCAAGGCGGGTGACGGCGGGTTCGGCACGCTCGAGACACCCGACGAGATCCTCGCGCACTTCACCGCCGAGTACCCCGATGCGGTTCCGCTGATGCCAACTCTCGTCGAGGACTACCAGTACAACCCGGTCGGGCTCCTCGCCACGATCCATTCCGATCCCTGGCAGGTCGACGGCAAGGTCGGGCTGGTCGGCGACGCGGCGCACGCGATCCTGCC
>CAJAKT010000074.1 GCA_903940375.1 uncultured bacterium
CAGGTTCGACAGCACCGCGTAGGTCGCGAGCGGCTCGTTGAGATCGCGGTCGCCACCGGTGATCGGCTTCGCATCGAGACCGGCAAGGAAGCCCTGCAGCTGACCGACCGCGTCGTCGACACTGCCCGACAACGGGCAGTCCGAGTGCGTCAGGCAGTCGCGTGCGAAGTCACGTACGGCCACCTCGAAAGCGTCCGCCTGCCCCTTGGTGACCTCGACGAGGTCAAGGCTGGCCGGCAGCACACCGTCGAGCACCATGCGACCAACGCGGTCGGGGAACAGTTCGGCATACGTCGCGCCGAGCATCGTTCCGTAGGACTTCCCCAGGTAGGTGAGGGTGTCGTCCTTCACCAGTGCACGCGCCAGATCCAGATCACGCGCAGAGTCGGCCGTGCCCACGTGCGCGAACGCCGGTGCCGCATCCTTCGCGCAGCCCCGTCCGGGAATGGCCGAGTCGGCGACGATCTGCTCCTCTTCGGCCGCATCATCCGGCGTGCCGTCAGCAGCAGTGAGGTCGTCGATCTGCTGGTCAGTCATGCAATGGAGCGGGTCACTATGACCCACACCACGCGGATCGATGCCGACGACGTCGAAGTGCTCGCGGATCGAGGGACTGACGATCGCGTCGGCCGCCTTCGCGTAGTCGACGGCACTGCCGCCGGGGCCACCCGGATTGACGAACAGCGAGCCGATCTTGTCGCCCGTCGCCTTCACTCGCGCCATCGCGAGATCGATGGTCGGCCCGGTCGGATCGGAGTAGTCCAGCGGGGCCGTGATGGTCGCACAGTCGGCGCTGCCGCAGTTAGTCCAGCGCACCTTCTGGTCATAGAAGCGAGACAGGTCAGGCGCCGGTTCGGCACTGGGGGACGTGGCGGCCGCCGTCGCACCGGGGGAGACCGATGCGCTCGGATCGCCTGCTGAAGGGGTCGGTTCCGCCGCGGCCGGGGACGGTCGCGTGGGGGCGACGGCCTCCGGACCACTCAAGAGACCGCACCCCGCCAGGACGGGTGCGGCAGCCAGGATCGAGACCAAGGCGATGGCGAACTGACGGCGAGGTCTCATGAGTCGTACCGTAATGCGGTGACCAAGCAGCGCCGCGACCCCGCCGAGGTGGTCGCCCTCATCGAGCAGGGCGTCTCTCGTGGACTCGACCTGGTCGACTCGTTCCTCGCTGCCACCGGGAAGGGGCCCCGGGCCAGCGGCAAGGCGCTCGCCCTGGAGCATCGCAAGGCCGTGGCCGCCAACCGGCGCGAGGTCAAACGGCATCGCACCCGGGTCAGCGCACTCAAGAGCGAGGTCACAGGTGGTGCCGTCGTTGCAGGGGTCGGAGGTGCCATCGGACTGATAGACGCAGCGACCGGCCCGCCAAGTTCCCTCCTGCTCTGGTTTGGTGCTGCCGGAATCGGTCTGCTCGTCTCGGTGCGGGCTCGCATTCGACTTCGCTCCGTCGGGCCGGCGCCGCGCGAACTGACGCTCATCGGCCCGCCGCCGGCAATTCCTCGTGGATCAGTCGGATCCGTGGAGATCGGCCGGTTCACGTCCGTTCGAGTGCAGGTGATGAACCTGACGCCTGCCCTCGAGCGCCTGTACCCCGGCTCCGGCGAGGAACTACGGGCGGCGGACAACGAGGCGGCGGGGCCGCTCACGGCCCTGGCCGAGCGCCTCGTGGTCCTCGATCAGCTTCAGCGCGAGTTGCCCGGCACATCTGCGGCCGCCTCAGCCGCGACGTCGGCGGAACTGGTCCGAGCTCGGCTCGCCGAGGGTTGCGCAACGTACGACGAATTGCTCGCCGCCGCTGCTCGCCTGCTTGCCGCCCCCGAGATGGCGCGCAGCACGCAGGAGATTCTCGCGCCCGCGATCAACGCGATGCTCGCATACGCGCACGGCCTGCAGCGGGCCGCCGACCTGTAGGGACACCGCGAAGCCTTGCCCTGATTCTGGTCTGCTACTAGTCTGAATAGATGGAATCCGCAGCCACGGCATCCGTCGGCGTCTACGAGCTCAAGACGCACCTGAGTTCGGTCCTCGAGCGCGTCTCCTCAGGCGAAACCGTCATCGTCACGCGGCACTCCACTCCTATCGCCTACATCACCCCCGCCACTGCCGGATCGCGGGCTCCCGCCGAGGCGGCCGCCAGCCTGCGCGCTCATCGACCAGGACGCTCGCTGACGGGCACCTCACTGCGCGAGCTCATCGACGAGGGCCGCAAGCATTGACGCCCCTGGTGGTTGATGCATCGGTCGCGCTCGCCTGGGTCTTCGACGACGAGCGAAGTTCCCAGGCTGATGGTGTCCTAGACGCGGTCATCGCGGAGGGAGCACTCGTCCCCGCCCTCTGGCACGTCGAGATAGCAAATGCGCTCGCTGCCGCACTGCGTGGCGGACGCATCTCCGCTGCAGACCGAAGTCAGATCATCCGGGATCTCAGCGACCTGGACATCCGTACTGACGTGCACGTGCCGATGCTCGAACGACTGTGCTGGGCTGCGGACACGTACCGGCTCACCGCTTACGACGCGTCCTACCTGCTGCTTGCCCTTGATCGCGGCGTCGCACTGGCAACGGCCGACCGAGAGTTGCGAGCAGCCGCCAAGAAGGCCGGCGTCACGCTCGCCTGACCGATGGCATGCCACCGACCACCGCGCGGCGCAGAATCTCCGCGAAGTCCTCGAACTCCTCCGAGCGAGTCGATGTGCGTCGATGCACCAGCACGATGCGCCGACCCGGAGCCGGGTCGGCGAAGCGCGCGACGCCGAGCTGCGCGCCACGCGTCTCGACCTTCACGGCGCTGTCCGGCAGAAACGTCATGCCCAGTCCGGCGGACACGAGCTGAACGATCGTCGACAGGGATGCGGCACGGGCATTCGTCTCGCCCGCATTCGCCACTCCCGACGACAGGCAGACCTCCACCGTCTGATCACGGAGGCAGTGGCCCTCCTCGAGGAACAGCAGTTCCTCATCGCGCAACTGCGACGGCTTGATGCCCGTGGCACCGGCCCAGTTGTGATCCGCAGGGACCGCCAGGACGAAGTCCTCGTCGTACAGGGGCTCCGCCACCACGCGGGCATCCGTTAGCGGCAGGGCCATGATCGCAACGTCGATGCTGCCGGCCGCCAACGCGTCGAGCAGCCGATCCGTCTGGTCCTCGTGCACATGCAACTGCAGGTCGGGGGCCTCGAGATGGATCGCCGGCAGCAGTGACGGCAGCAGGTACGGCGCGATCGTGGGAATGACGCCGAGGTGCAGGGGTCCGCTGAGCCAGGAGTCCGGCAGGGCCGCCGCCCTGAAGGCATCGACAGCCTCGACCGCGGCTCGGGCCAGTGGCAGCAGGAACTGGCCGTCAGCGGTCACGAGGACCCTGCGGGGATTTCGCTCGATCAGCTGGACGCCGAGGTTGGTCTCCATCGTCAGGAGCGACTGGCTCAGCGTCGGCTGGGACACCCCGAGCGAGGCCGCCGCATCACGGAAGTGCTGGAACTCGGCCACCGCGACAAACGCCCGCAGCTGGGCCACGGTGGGGGTGGATCGCACCCATCCATAATAGGCAAACACTATCGAATACCGCAAGATACATGATTTGCCTTATGGATGGCCGGTCCCTAGCGTTGCCTTCATCAGACCCACCCACTCAACTTGAGGAAGCGGAATGTCAATCCTGAACTCCGAGATCAAGCCCTTCACGGCGACCGCCTACAAGAAGGGCTCCGCCGACTACGTGACCGTGTCCGACGCAGACCTGCGCGGCAAGTGGTCCGTCGTGTTCTTCTACCCGGCCGACTTCACCTTCGTCTGCCCGACCGAGCTCGGCGACATGGCCGACCTCTACAGCGACTTCCAGAAGCTCGGCGTCGAGATCTACTCCGTGTCGACCGACACCCACCACGTGCACAAGGCCTGGGCCGACGCGTCGGACACCATCGGCAAGATCCCGTACTTCATGGTCGGCGATCCGTCCGGCACCATCACCAACAACTTCGAGAACATGCGCGAAGGACAGGGCCTCGCCGATCGCGGCACCTTCCTCGTCGACCCGCAGGGTGTCATCCAGTACCTGGAGATCACGCCCGAGGGCGTCGGCCGCAATGCCTCCGAGCTGCTGCGCAAGATCAAGGCCGCACAGTACGTCGCTTCGCATCCGGGTGAGGTCTGCCCGGCCAAGTGGGAGGAGGGTGACGCCACCCTCGCCCCCTCGATCGACCTCGTGGGCAAGATCTAGCGTTCACGCTTCACGACTGGGGGTCCGACCCGTTCGGACCCCCAGTCGCACACCCCGCACCACCGACCCGTCGGAGCCCCTCATGCTTGACCCCGCCACCACCACCCAGCTGAAGAGTTACCTCGAGAAGATCGTCATCCCGATCGAGCTCCTGGCCTCCCTCGATGACAGCCCGAAGTCAGTCGAACTGCTCGCACTGCTCGACGAGACCGCCGCGCTCTCGGATTCCGTCACCGTCCGCCGCGTCGACGACGACGTGCGCCGGCCCTCCTTCGCCATCTCCCGCATCGGCACAGACGTCAGCGTCCGCTTCGCCGGCCTGCCGATGGGGCACGAGTTCACGTCATACGTGCTGGCACTCCTGCAGGTCGGCGGCCACCCGTCCACGGCAGCCCTCGAAACACTGCAGCAGGTTGCCGATCTCGAAGGCGACCTGCACTTCGAGACCTTCTTCTCCCTGACCTGCCAGAACTGCCCCGATGTCGTTCAGGCACTGAACCTCATGAGCGTCACGAACCCGCGGATCACCCACACGGCGATCGACGGCGCCCTGTTCCAGGACGAAGTCGAGGCCCGCCAGGTCCTGGCCGTGCCCACGGTGTTCCTCAATGGTGAGCTGTTCGAGTCCGGCCGCATGAACCTCGAGCAGATCGTCGCGAAGCTCGACACCGGAGCCGCAGCCAAGGCGGCCGCGCGCATCGCCGCGAAGGAGCCGTTTGACGTCCTCGTCGTCGGCGGGGGTCCCGCCGGCGCGGCTGCGGCCGTCTACGCAGCTCGCAAGGGCATCCGCACCGGTGTCGCCGCCGAGCGCTTCGGTGGGCAGGTGCTCGACACGATGGCCATCGAGAACTTCATCTCCATCCAGTACACCAAAGGCCCGAAGCTCGCTACGGCACTCGAGCAGCACGTTCTCGAGTACGGCGTCGACATCATGAACCTGCAGCAGGCACGTCGCCTCGTGCCAGCCACCGAGCCCGGTGGGCTGACAACGATCGAGCTGGAGAGTGGCGCGAGCCTTCAAGCCAAGACCGTCGTCATCACGACCGGTGCGCGCTGGCGCAACATGAACGTCCCCGGCGAGACCGAGTACCGCAACAAGGGCGTCACCTACTGCCCGCACTGCGACGGGCCACTGTTCAAGGGAAAGCGCGTCGCCGTCATCGGCGGCGGTAACTCCGGTGTCGAAGCCGCCATCGATCTGGCCGGCGTTGTCGGGCACGTCACGCTTATCGAGTTCGACGGACAACTGCGCGCCGACGAGGTCCTGCAGCGCAAGCTGCGCAGCCTGCCCAACGTCGACATCATCGTCAGCGCCCTGACCACCGAGGTGCTTGGCGACGGCGAGAAGGTCATCGGCCTCACCTACAACGACCGGGAAGCCGGGAGCACCCATACGGTCGACCTTGACGGTGTCTTCGTGCAGATCGGCCTGCTGCCGAACACCGAGTGGCTCGCTGGGTCAATTGAGCTCTCTCCCCGCGGCGAGGTCGTCATCGATGACCATGGCCGCACGTCGGTTCCCGGCGTGTTCGCGGCGGGTGACTGCACGACCGTGCCGTTCAAGCAGATCGTGATCTCGCTGGGTGCGGGCGCCACTGCGGCGCTCTCGGCCTTCGATCACCTCATCCGGACGTCCGCCCC
>CAJAKT010000075.1 GCA_903940375.1 uncultured bacterium
AGCGCGAGACCGCCCACGATCCGCAACGGCGCCTGATAGGCGATCATCCACGTGGAAACCGCTGTCACGCCGAATGCGGCGAGCGCGGCATACAGCGCATCTGCCGTCGCGATGCCGGCTCCCGTGGCCAGCCCCGCCCGCCAGCCATGGGCCAGCACCCGCTGGATGCACAGGATCCCCATCGCGCCGACGGGAGCGGCCACCACGATGCCGATGATGAACATCCGCGCGAACAAACCGAGATCGATGCCCATCGGATGTCAGGTCCCCGGCGCCAGCGGTCGGTCGAGGGCGGTGGACAGGACCACGGTGGTGCGCGTGCGAGCAATCCCCGGCAGGGTCTTGAGTCGATCGGAGACGAACGACTCGAGGCCGCGCGTTCCGTCGACGTGCACCTTCACGAGATAGTCGTCGTCCCCAGCGAGGTGGTGGCACTCGACCACCTCGGGGTAGGTCGCCAGTGCAGTCAGGAAGCCCTGACGAGCCGTCACATCGGCCAGAGTCACCGACACGAAGGCCGTCAGGTCGAGGCCAAGGGCGACCGGATCGACCAGGGCCGCGTAGCCACGGATGACTCCGCGTTCCTCCAGTCGTCGCACCCGATCGGCGGTGGACGGGCCGGAGAGGCCGATCTGCTCGGCCAGTTCGGAGAAGCTCGCCCTACCGCTTTCGCTCAGGATACCTAGAATCCGCAGGTCATTATCATCCATGACCTGTGATTCTAAGGCAAAGACCCCGCTATGCCTAGTTTCGAGAGAAGATCGCCAGCAGGCGCAGGAACTCGAGGTACAGCCAGATCAGGGTGACGAGCAGCCCGAAGGCCATGCGCCACGACTCGCGCTCCGGGGCGCCGAGCTTGATGCCCTGGCTGATGGCCTCGAAGTCGAGCAGCAGGAAGAAGGCCGCGATCAGCACGCCGAAGATGGCCACCCAGGGGCCGAAGCCGGTGCCGTAGATCCCCCAGCCGCCACCGCCGCCGAACATCGACCAGATCAGCGACCCGATGCCGAGCACCATGTAGGACACCGCAGCGACGATGAGGACGCTGACGAACTTCTTGTTCACCTTCACGATGCCGGTCAGGTACAGCGCGAGCATCACGCCGAAGGTGGTCATGGTCGCGACCACGGCCTGCAGCACGATGTCGTTCCAGCCATTGCCCGCGGCGAACTCGCCGTACCACTTGCTGATCCCGCCGAGCATGATGCCCTGAAGCACGCCGTAGAGCAGGATGAGCGGCGGCGACGGCACCTTCTTGAGGGCGTTGACGAAACCGAGGGCCAGACCACCGAGCATGCCGACCCACAGGAGCCACGGCATCGACTCAACGGTGTTCCAGCCGACCACGGCGAAGACGACGGTGATGGCGAACACCAGGAAGGTCTTGACGATGACATCGTTGATGGTCAGGCGGGCGCCCCCGCCGGCCGTGACCTGCTGGAAGGCTGCGTCGACGTCGGCTGCGCCGGCGCCGCCAGCGGCCGCCTGCGAGTACGCCGAGACGCCCTCGTTGTAGGCGAAGCCGGACTTGTCCTTCTTCTCGTACCGGGACAGGACTGGGTTATTTGACTGCATGAATCCACGTTAACCGACTTGGCCGAAATCGCCAATCAGCAGGGCCCCCCGTTCACCATTCGGCATCTGGTGGAGACAAGTGTGGGAAACCCCTCAACTGAACCTGTCGGCTCGCCTGCTCACGGTCATTACGTGGGAGCCCCTGTAGAGGCGCTCAACCGACTGATGCCTGCCCTGCGGGCGACTACAGGCACCCGCCGGGCAGGCGCCGCGGGCGACAGAACAAGGAGAGCGGTGCGAAGGCGCCGAACCCATGTCGGGTCTGCGGGGGCTCAGCACGCCTCGGGACGGACATCTGCCGGCCGTGCGCACGTCGTGTGGCAGACGAGTGAGGAGGTACTTCCCGTAGTAGTAGAGATCCTCCATCGCCTTCCACCGCTCAACCGCGGGGTCGATGGCGGCGGTGAGGCGGACCTGGAGCGTTTACAGGATGTTCGGTCGGTCGGTGCGGCGACGATGTCTTACGCGTCGTTGACGAAGTCCAGGACGAAGGTGTCCTCCTTGCCCGAAGCGATACGGTTCAGCCGGGACAGCGTCTGGACAGCCTTCACATCCGCGAGCTTCTTGTCCACGTTCATCGTGTGGAGCAGCGGCTGGTCGTAGCCAGTCTGGTACTTCTCCGCGACGACCAGGACCTGGTAGTCGTCAGTGTCGAACCGCTTAGGCAGTTCCTTCTCCCCGAACCCGTTGAGCAGCGACTCGCGGTAGGTGACGTTCGGGCCGTCGCGGTCGATGACGGTGCCGGAGAACGCGACCAGGGACCGCAGTGGGTTGTCGCCCTGGTCGTAGCCCTTCTCCTTGAAGTACTCGGTGATGGCCTGGCGGTAGCGCACCGCGTGAAGGCGTGAACAGGGCACGACCATCGCCTTGGCGCGTCCGCCGATCTTGGACCGGGTGTGAGCTCGGCAGTGCTCGACAATGAGCTGTGCCTTCTAGGCCAGGTTCGTCGGATGGAGGGACACGAACCGGGCCAGCGCCGAGGCGGCCTTGCCCTTGGGCAGCACGAGGTCCTCGCTGCTCAGACCATTGGCGAGCCGATAGTACGTCTGGTGGGTCGTCTAGGAGGCGAGGACATCGACGATGAACTTCTCCTCGATGGCCTGATGCATCGAGTACAGGTGGAACGCGACGTACCGCTCATCTGCCACGTATGACCGTTGAGGTCACCGGCCTCGGAATTATCGTGACCGCGGAACGCACTGCACCATCGGTGCGTGTGACGAACACGCGCATGCGCTCTCGACTCACCCCTCGCCACGTGAACGTGCCCTTCTCGCTGACCACGGCGGTGCCGGCAGCGTTGTAGGAAGACTGACCGCGCTTGCGCGTATAGATCACGAGTGCACTGCCCGGTTTCACTCCCTGAGAGGTGCCCCTGATGACGAACGTGAGCGGGGCGCGACGAAGTCGCGTGGCCTGCACCGATATCTCGGGTTCGACATCGATGGGAACCGGTGACACCAACGGCGCACTCGCGAGCCAGATGGCGAACATCGTATTGTCGCCGGCGAGTTGCGTACTGGCTCCCGGAAGGATGAACGTGCCGGTATTGTCCCGCGACGTGTTCCACCCGGCGAGACTGAATGCCGTCTTCGAGCATTGCTCTCTGGTCGGAAGCGCAACCCACGAGGATGCAGCCCCGCTGACTGAACTCATCTCGCACGTGCCCCCCTGCGCATCAAGATCCACGACGTATGTGGGTGCGCCTCCTGACGTGGATGAGTTCGCCGGGGGCGCTGGCGGGCAGGGGTCAGTGTCGTACGCGAACATCAGGAATGGGTATCCGTTGTTGAACCGCGGGCAGATTCCCCACGTCGTGCCGGATGCAACCCACGT
This sequence comes from uncultured bacterium, assembly GCA_903940375.1. Lineage (GTDB taxonomy): Bacteria > Actinomycetota > Actinomycetes > S36-B12 > S36-B12 > UBA10649. Next base: position 3,412 of record CAJAKT010000075.1, read on the forward strand.
ATCGCTGATGCTCCAACTCGCGGCTTGATAGAGGCCGATATTCGTCATCACGGACGTCGTGGATCCGCTGAGCCCGGCGATATCGCTGCTAGGCAGGGCGGTTGCGATGCCCGTGGTCTCGATATTCCACAGCGACGACGACCAGGTGGCAGTGGCACCTCCGCCGAGTGCGCCGCCTCGATCGGTGCCGCTGCCTGTGACAGGGCCGATGCCGTATGCGCGCTGCCGCACGTCACTTGAGTCGACATTCCAGTCTAAGCCGAACAGGGAGCCGGCGTACGACGAGCTCACCGCGACCGAGCCGTGCGCGTATGCATCGACAAGCTCCGTATCAGCACCGGAGGCGCCGAACTGGCCGATCAGTCCGCCGACATAGCCGGAACCTGTCACAGCACCGAGGGCGAAGACCCTATGGAGCCTGCCCTGCCCTGCTGCAGCACCGTCCACGGATCCCGCGAGACCGCCGACGTACGTCGTGCCAGTCACCGTTCCCTCGGCGAACGAGTCGGAGATGTTGGCGCCGTATAGATATCCGACAAGTCCGCCCGTGTTCGCCGTGCCCGTGACAGTTCCGGTGGCCGATGACGTTCCGATCGTTCCGCCGCTGAATTGGCCCACCAGTCCGCCGGTGTACATCTGCCCCACCACTGCGCCTGTTCCTGAACTGTCGGCCACGGCGAGGGTGCCGTTACCGTGATATCCGATCAGTCCACCGACGTAATAGTTGCCCGTGACGTTGCCTACGGACGTGGAACGAACGATGCTGCCGGCCGACGCTTGCCCGAGCAGCCCGCCGACGTAATAGTCGCCTGACACGTCGCCTGATGAGGACGTGTCGTGAAGAGTCAGAGTCCCGATCCAGTGGGAGCCAATGAGTCCGCCCACGTAGTTCGTGCCTGTCACATTGCCGGAGGCCGATGAGGAACTCAGCGTGCCCGTCTGAAGGAAACCGATCATCCCGCCGGAGTAGCCTGCGCCGTTGACCGCACCGCTTGCCTGCGCGCCCGTGATTGTTCCGCTGGTCAGGGAACCGACAAGACCGCCGGTGTACGAACCCGCAGACGCACTCAGACCTGCGCCTCGAGTCAGAGCACCACTCGCCGTCGAGTCAGTGACGGTCAAGGCGCTTCCCGAGCCCACGAGGCCGCCGACGTACAAGGGACTGTACGTGCCATTGCCCATCGAAATGGCCACGGCGGCGGAACTACCGGTGATGGTCGTGGTTGCCGCGTCACCGACCAGCCCGCCCACATGGAAATAGCCGCTGACTGCACCGGAAACGTGGGTGTCGGTAATGGTCGCGCCGGACGTGACCCCGAACAGGCCCACCTCGGATGCGGCCGGGTCCGTGGTGCTCAATCCGGTGATCTGGAAGTCATTGCCGTCGAAGGCGCCCGAGAAGGCGGTGACGTTCGAGCCGAGCGGAGTCCATGCTCCCGCGAGGGCGATGTCGGCCGTTTGCGCGAAAGTGGCCGACAGGCAGTAGCGCACTTCATCGAGATCGAGTTGCGTGGCAACGGGGTAGGGGTTTCCGGCGGTACCGGCTCCCCGACCACCCCAATAGGTTACGCAGTTGCCATTGGCCGCTGCCGGGGACGCAGACGCGAGCACGACGCCGCCCACGATAAGTCCCACGAGTGACGCAGCGATGGTCCGACGTGTCAGCATCCAATGACGCTAGGGGGCCAGGCGTGACGGCGATAGCTCGGGCTGTGGAAAACCACATGTGGAGCATCAACGAGATTCACTCTCCATTGGCCCACGTGTGCCCCATGCGCCACACCTAAGGCGTGACGTCCGGCGCCTTCCCCCTTGCTCACGCGAATGCCCACGCGAATGGCCGCCCGGGCCAGCCGCGTCGGCCCCGTTCTCTCAGGGAGAAGTGGTGCCCCCGATGGGATTTGAACCCATACTGTGCCGGGTTTAAGCCGGGTGTCTCTGCCAGTTGGACTACAGGGGCCCGCCGCAACGATACGGCCCCGCCGCCCGACCACTCGTCAGATCGACGCGTCTCGGGCGCGGCCCAGCACGTCGTCGAGCATCGGCTCGGTCAGGCGGCCGGTGAAGGTGTTCTGCTGGCTCGGGTGGTACGAGGCCAGCACCAGAACCGCATGACCGCTCGGCGAGGTTGCCACCGTGCTCGCCCCGTGCCCGAAGGCCGTGCGATCGATCTGCCAGCCTGCCGTCCGCAGTGCCTTCTGCGTGGCGAGCCACGCGATGCCGCCGAGGGCCACGATGGCGCGGACGGTCGGCTCGATGATGCCGATCTCGGCATCAAGCCAGTCACCGCAGGCCGCCTTCTCCTCCGTCGTCGGCTTGTTGTCCGGCGGGGCGCAGTGGACGGCGGCCGTGATCCGCACCTGGTCCAGAAGCTGTCCGTCACCACGCGTCGTCGACGTCCCCAGGGTTGCGAGTCCGACGCGGTGCAGCGAGCCGAACAGCCAGTCGCCGCTGCGATCGCCGGTGAACATCCGGCCCGTACGGTTCGCACCGTGTGCAGCAGGTGCGAGCCCGACGATCCAGATCGTCGGCGCCAGCGATCCGAAGCCGGGCACCGGACGTCCCCAGTACTCCTCGTCGATGTACGACGCGCGCTTGACGACAGCCACCTCCTCACGCCACGCGACCAGGCGCGGGCATCGACGGCAGTCACAGATGGCCGCGTCGAGTGCGGCGAGGTCAGCCGGAGCAGGCACGGAGGAACGCGA
>CAJAKT010000076.1 GCA_903940375.1 uncultured bacterium
CGGCCATCTGGGTCCTCAAGAACACGGACTCTCCGGTGACCGTGCGGTCGCTCACTGCCCTGGGCACCCCCAATGAAGGCTCGGTGCCGGGTCGCTTCACGTGGGATGAGATCGGTCTTGACGCCTGCAAAGGCGTTGCCTTCTGCGAGAAGTTCAACCAGGCATGGGTGCCCTATGCCAATGCGGGTGACAAGGGCATTAACCATGAGGACACGGAGAAGTTCCTCATGGGTCCGGATGGCTGGAATCTCTCACAGGTAGGTGCCCTCGACGGGATCCCGGTCACGCTGATGGGTGGAACGTACTGGGATATTGCAGGGGGTGACCCGAGTGTCTGGCCCTACGACGGCATCACCTCAAAGTCGAGCGCCTGGGCATCGTCGATACCTGCCGAGGTGATTCCCATGCGCTCCTGCTGGGCTGCACCGCTCACGCACAGCATCTTCGTTTCCGACGCAGCGGGCCTGGACTGGTCCACGGCACTCACGTGGAATGCCGATGCTCTCGCGGCCGTGAATGCTGCGATCGATGCGGCCGGCACTGCTGCTGAGCAGCCCACGGGTGCAGGTTGTAGCTGATACGGGGACATCCCTTGCAGGTGACCACTCCGAGTGAGAGTGGTCAATCGGAGAGCACATGGTGTTCAATCTGCGCCGCATGCTTGCCAACGCAGGGTTCGAGCCCGGCAATGACGGTCGAGGGGACTGGCGATGCCTGATCTCGGACACCCGACTGACACCGTCAATCTGGATGGAGCACTCACGGTTGCGGCTGTTGGTTTCCGGGGTACTCGGGGGCTCAGTTGTGACCGGGGTCGTGTCGCTCACTCGGCGTATGGGACGAGGTCAACGCGTAGCGGGGGCTCAGGCACGGGCCGGCTGTACAGATAACCCTGCCCAACAGTCCAACCTGCTTCCAGCAGGATGCGGGCCTGCCCGGTGGTCTCGATGCCCTCGGCGATCATGTCGAGACCCAGGCCGTGTGCCAGTCCGGCGAGGCCGGCGGCCAGGGCCAGCGACGCGCCATCGGGATTCTCGATGTCCTCGACGAATGATCGATCGAGCTTGAGACCGGTGACCGGCAGTTCACGCAGGAGCGAGATCGACGAATAGCCCGTGCCGAAGTCGTCGACGTGGATTCCGATGCCGCGGTCGCGCAGGCCGTTGAGCTGGCGTCGCAAGTCGGTCGTGACGGCCAGCGCAGTCGTCTCCGTGAACTCGATCGCCAGCCGGCCCGGATCAACCCCGAAGTCGGCGATGGTGTCGAGGAATCCCCGCTCCCAGTCGGGATTCCCGAGTTCGAGCGGCGAGACGTTGACGGCGATGTGTCCGGGCAGGTGCGGCTGGTCGCGGAGTGTCTGGCAGGCCAGGCTCAGCATGCGGTTACCCAGCGGTCCGGAGAGGTTCGTCTCCTCCGCCACGTCGAGGAACGCACCGGGTGGCAGTACGCCGCGCTGCGGGTGCTGCCACCGCACGAGCGCCTCGTAGCCGAAGATGCTGCCGTCATACAGGTGCACCTGCGGTTGGAAGTAGGCGATCAGCTCATCGCGGGCGAGGGCAAGTCGGAGCTCATGTTCGAGACGGAGTGTCGCGGATACGTTGGACGTCGGAGTGTCGACGTAGATCGACCACCGCTTGGTTGAGCGGCGCGCGTCGGCGAGGGCGTTGTCTGCCTCGCGCAGCATCGAGACGGCTGAACTGTCGGGGGTCGAGACACTCAGACCCACGGCGGCCTCGCGGTTGATGTGGTGGTCCCGAATCTCGAGGTCGGTGCCGATGCCCGCAAGGATGTCCCGGCACTGGCGCTCGAGGGCAGCCGACTGATCATCGGCATCGGGTGTCACCACGAGAAGAAGTGAGCCATCGAAGCGGCCTACGGCGGAACC
>CAJAKT010000077.1 GCA_903940375.1 uncultured bacterium
GGCCGTTCGTGCAGGAGCCGACGAACACGATGTCAACGGGCACCTGCTTCAACGGCGTGCCGGGGGTGAGCGCCATGTACTCCAGCGCACGCTCGATCGCGACGCGGTCGACGTCGTCGCGTGCATCGTCCGGCGACGGCACGGATGCCGACAGCGGGAGCCCCTGGCCCGGGTTGGTGCCCCAGGTGACGAACGGACTCAGGCTCGCTGCGTCGATGACGACCTCGGCGTCGTACGTCGCATCGGCATCGGACGGCAGCGTGCGCCAGTACGCGACCGCGTCATCCCAGTTGGTCCCGGCCGGCGCGTGCGGCAGACCGTCGAGATATGCGAACGTCGTGTCGTCAGGGGCCACCATGCCGGCTCGGGCACCCGCCTCGATCGACATGTTGCACAGCGTCATCCGGCCCTCCATCGAGAGCCCGCGGATCGCTGAGCCGCGGTACTCCAGGACGTAGCCCTGTCCGCCACCCGTGCCGATGTTCGCGATGACGGCAAGGGTGATGTCCTTCGCCGTGACACCCGCCGGGAGCTCGCCGTCGACGGTGATGGCCATCGTCTTGAACGGCTTCAGGGGCAGGGTCTGCGTCGCGAGAACGTGCTCGACCTCGCTGGTGCCGATGCCGAATGCCAGCGCGCCGAAGGCACCGTGCGTCGAGGTGTGCGAGTCACCGCAGACCACGGTCATGCCGGGCTGGGTCAGGCCGAGCTGCGGGCCTACGACGTGCACGATCCCCTGCTCGATATTGCCGAGGGAGTACAGCGGAACGCCGAACTCCTCGCAGTTGTGCCGCAGCGCATCGACCTGGGCCCGGGAGATCGGGTCGGCGATGGGCAGCTGGATGTTCTCGGTCGGGACGTTGTGGTCCTCGGTCGCCAAGGTCAGGTCGGGGCGACGCACCGGCCGGTGGTGCGCGTGCCGCAGACCGTCGAAGGCCTGCGGGCTGGTGACCTCGTGGACGAGGTGGAGGTCGATGTAGAGCAGGTCAGGCTCGCCCTCCGCATGCCGGACCACGTGATCCGCCCATACCTTCTCTGCCAGCGTGCGTCCCATCGGACCTCCCATGGTCTCCTTGACATCTCACTATGTGAGACAGCAATATCAGTACGTGGACAACTCTAGCGGAGTCGGCGTCATTGACAAGACCGTGGGCGTACTGGATGCGATTGCTCGGGCACCGCGTTCCCTCGCCGAGCTGGTCGAGGCGACCGGCCTGCCCCGCCCGACCGCCCACCGGCTCGCCCTCGCCCTGGAGTTCCACCAGGTCCTGACCCGCGATACCGATGGTCGGTTCGCGATCGGCGTCCGCGCTGCGCAGTGGGGCGCTGGCGTCGACGCGTGGCGCGGCAGCGCAGAGGCCGTGGTGCTGAGCCTGCGCGACACCACCGGCGTCAGCGCGCAGGTCTACCGGCGGGCGGGTGACCAGCGACTCTGCGTGGCTGCGGCAGAGCCAGCGGCGGGCCTGCGCGACACCGTTCCGGTGGGCTCGCTGCTCACGCTGCGGGCAGGGTCCGCAGCTCAGGTCCTCGTGGCGTGGCTGCCCGCCGAGGAGCGGACGGAACTCCTGGCCGGAGCGGCCTTCTCGGCCGCGGATCTCGCCGAGGTCCGGCGCCGCGGCTGGGCGCACAGCCTGGCCCAGCGCGAGCCCGGGGTCGCATCCGTCAGCGTGCCCGTTCGGGATGCCGATGGCCTGGTCATCGCTGCCGTCAGCATCTCCGGCCCCATCGAACGGCTGACCCGGCCCACCAAGCCAACTCTGGCAGCACTGAAGGCAGCGGCCGCCGTCCTCGCCTGACCGGGACTCCCGGCGCACCACCATCGCGCCAACCCCATACCTGAAGTTAACCGCGGCGGCGCACTCCTGCGTTGCCTACGAGCCGCCTACAGGCCATCGTGGAAGGGAGAACTCGAGAAGGAGCAATATGAGCAACCACCTCTCAATCGCCGCGATCATCGCGACTGCGGGGCTCGTCCTCGCGACCCCCGTTCCCGCCGCGGCCAGCACCCTCGTTTCGGCCACGAACGCCACGTGCACCCTCGGAACAAAGGCCCTGCTCACCCTGTCCCACGATGACGGACATGTGGAGGCGGAGATCGAGTTGCATGCCGCCAAGTCAGGCCAGTCCTGGCGCATCCGATTCTTCAATGACGGAGTCCGCGTACTGACCCTGACCCGCAACACCGTCGCGGAGGACGGCGGCGGCACGCTCTCCAGCAGTCGGCTCCTGACTGACCATGCCGACGGGAATGTGATCACCGTGCGAGTCGTGAATCAGGCAACCGGCGAGCGATGTGCCGTCTCAGCGTCCGTCTAGCCCCCAGCACCCGCGTGCGGGTCTGCCGAACGTGGCGAAGGGCCCCCGGCGAACCGGAGGCCCTTCTCGCGTAGCCCCGACGGGATTCGAACCCGCGCTACCGCCTTGAGAGGGCGGCGTGCTAGGCCACTACACAACGGGGCCGTGCATTTCTTGCGCTTACATGACAAACGGCCGCTTGCGCGACCGCGCGTCGCTGGGGTACCAGGACTCGAACCTAGACTAACTGAACCAGAATCAGTTGGGCTGCCAATTACCCCATACCCCAAGGCTGCCGACGCTTGCGCGCCATTGACCGGCTCGGAAAGTATAGACGGACCCCGATAGTGCTCTCGACCGGGTCTGGCTCTCGGTCAGCCGGCTGCGCGCAGGCGGTCGAGTGTGACGTCCCGGCCGAGGATCTCGAGGGACTCGAAAAGCGGTGGTGAGATCCGCCGGCCCGTGACGGCAACACGCACGGGGCCGAAGGCGACCTTTGGCTTGAGCCCCAGACCGTCGATCAGAGCGGCGCGAAGCGCAGCCTCGATCGACGCGGCCGACCAGTCGTCAATCGCCGCAAGGGCGCTGATCGATGACGCGATCACCGGTGCCGCGTCGTCCGTCAGGACAGCTGCGGCATCAGCCTCGTCGACGGTGAAGCGTGCCGGCGGAAGCAGCAGGAAGGCGAGCATCCCGACCGACTGCTTGAGGGTCTCCAGCCGCTCCTGGATGAGCGGGACCGCCGCGGCCATGGTCAGCTGCTGCTCTGCGGTCAGCGGCTCGGTGACGACGCCCGCCTCGACCAGATACGGCACCACCCGCACGGCCAGATCCTCGGCGGAAAGGGTGCGGATCCAGTCACCGTTGATGGCAGTGCACTTCTTGAGGTCGAAGCGGGCCGGGTTCGGGCTGACGCGATCCAGGGTGAAGGCAGCCGCCATCTCGTCCTTGCCGAAGAACTCGCGGTCCTCCCCCATCGACCAGCCCAGCAGTGCGAGGTAGTTCAGGAGTGCCTCGGGGAGGAAGCCCTCGTCGCGGTACCACTGCAGGGAGGACTCGGGATCGCGCTTGGACAGCTTCTTGTTGCCCTCGCCCATGACGTAGGGCAGGTGGCCGAAGCGCGGCGTGGTGCCGTCACTGACACCGATCTCGGCAAGTGCGCCGTACAGAGCGAGCTGACGCGGCGTCGACGACAGCAGGTCCTCGCCGCGCAGCACGTGCGTGATGCGCATCAGTGCGTCGTCAACCGGGTTGACGAGCGTGTACAGCGGCTCACCGTTCGCCCGCACCAGGACGAAGTCCGGAACCTGATCGGCGGCGAATGTGATCGGCCCGCGGACCAGGTCGTCCCATGTGGAGTCGTGATCAGGCATCCGGAAGCGCAGCACGGGGGCGCGGCCCTCGGACACGTAGCCCGCGACCTGGTCTGCCGAGAGCGCCCGGCAGTGCCGGTCGTAGCCCGGAGCACGCTTCTCCGCCATCGCCTGCTCGCGTCGAGCCTCGAGCTCCTCGGTCGAGCAGTAGCAGTCGTAGGCGAATCCCCCCGCTCGCAGGCGGTTGGCCACGTCGGTGTAGACACCGTCGCGCATCCGCGCCGACTGCCGATACGGCTCGTAGGGGCCGCCGACCTCGGGGCCTTCATCCCAGTTCAGTCCCAGCCAGCGCATGGCCTCCAGCAGCGCGATGTACGACTCCTCGCTGTCGCGCGCACTGTCGGTGTCCTCGATGCGGAAGACGAAGGTGCCACCGGTGTGACGCGCGTACGCCCAGTTGAACAGGGCCGTGCGCACCATCCCCACGTGCGGATTGCCTGTCGGGGACGGGCAGAAGCGGACGCGTACGTTGCTGTCAGACACGATCAATCACCGGATTCGTCAGAGTGCCAATACCGTCGATGGACACCGAGACCTCGTCGCCTGCGACGAGGGGCCCCACCCCCGCGGGCGTGCCGGTGAGGATGACGTCGCCGGGCAGCAGCGTCATCACGGAGCTGATCCACGACACCAGCGAAGTGACGTCGTGCACCATGTCGCCGGTCGAGCCGGCCTGCCGGACATCGCCATTGACCAGGCAGGTGATGTCGGCATCGTCGAGGTCGACGCTCGTCTCGATCCACGGTCCGATCGGGCAGAACGAGTCGAAGCCCTTCGCGCGACCCCACTGACCGTCGGTGCGCTGAAGATCGCGTGCGGTGACGTCGTTCGCGCAGGTGAACCCGAGGATGACCTCAGGAACGCGCTCTTCCGGGACGTCGCGGCACAGCCGGCCGATCACGATCGCCAGTTCGGCCTCGTGCTCGACGAGCTCCGACTGCCAGGGCAGCAGGATCGGCTCGCCTGGGCCGATGACGCTGGTGTTGGGCTTGAGGAAGATCATCGGCGCGACCGGAACCTCGTTGCCCATCTCGCGCGCATGCTCGGCATAGTTGCGTCCGACCGCGATGATCTTGCTCGGCAGCACCGGTGCGACGAGTCGGACGTCGGCCAGCTGGAGCACGCGCCCCTCCGGCTCGAACGGGCCAAAGGGGTGACTGCTCAGCAGGGCCACCGCCTCACCCTCGATGACCCCGTAGTGAAGCTCGTCGTCGACGGATACCCGGCAGATGCGCACGAACGTGACCCTACCGATCCCGGCGAAGCAGCCCGTACTTCACGGCATCCTCGAGCGCCCGCCAGGACGCTGCGATGACGTTCTCGTGCACGCCGACGGTGCTCCAGGAGTCCGCTCCGTCGCTCGTGCCGATGAGCACCCGGGTCTTCGCCCCCGTGCCCTGCTTCTCGTCGAGGATGCGCACCTTGTAGTCGACCAGCCGCATCGTGTCGAGATCCGGGTACACCTGCACGATGGCCCGACGCATGGCCCGGTCGAGGGCATTGACCGGGCCGTTGCCCTCGGCCGTCGAGATGATGCGCTCACCATCGATGTGCAGCTTCACCGTGGCCTCGGTCTTGACGACGCCGTCGGCGTCCTGCTCGACGATGGTGCGCCATGACTCGACCTCGAACGCCACCTCGGCACCCTGGCTGTCGAGGATGAGCAGCTCGAAGGAGGCATCGGCTGCCTCGAACGACCAGCCCTGCGACTCGAGCGCCTTGACCTGCTCGACCACCTGCGTCACGACATCCGGACTCTGGGACAGGTCGTGTCCGAGCTCAGCGCCCTTCAGCTCGATGGACGCGCGGCCCGCCATTTCCGTGACGAGCACGTTCTGCTGGTTGCCGACCACGGCAGGATCGATGTGGTTGTACAGGTCGGCGTTGACCTTGAGTGCGCTCGCATGCAGGCCGGCCTTGTGGGCGAACGACGCCCAGCCGGCATACGGCTGATGGGTGTTCGGTGCGATGTTGGCGATCTCCGCGATGGCGTGGGAGAACCGGACCGTCTCGGCGAGGGAACCCTCGGGGAGGCAATCGATCCCGAGCTTGAGCTGGAGGTTCGGAACCACCACGAACAGGTCGGCATTGCCGGTGCGCTCGCCGTAGCCGTTGGCCGTGCACTGGACGTGCGTGACGCCGGCCTCCACCGCAGTCACCGAGTTGGCGATGGCACAGCCGGTGTCGTCCTGGCAGTGGATGCCCAGCCGTACTCCTGAGCGCTGCTTCACGTCGGTGACGATCTCGTACATCCCGAATGGCAGCATTCCGCCGTTGGTGTCGCACATGACGCCCACCGAAGCGCCTGCTTCCGCTGCAGCAATGAGCAGGCTGACGCCGTAGTCCTTGTCGTGCTTGTATCCGTCGAAGAAGTGCTCCATGTCGACGAAGACCTTGCGGCCCTCGTTGACCAGGAAACGAACGGTGTCCTGCACCATGGCGAGGTTCTCCTCGTTCGTGGTGCGCAGGGCCTCCTTCACATGGCGCACATCCGACTTCGCGACGATGGTGATGACGGGAGCGTGCGAGTCGAGCAGGGCGCGGACCTGAAGGTCGTCCTCGACGCGAACTCCGGCCTTGCGGGTTGCACCGAATGCCACGAGCTCTGCGTTCTTCAGCGACAACTCGGTACGGGCGCGCTCGAAGAACTCGGTGTCCTTGGGCATCGCACCCGGCCAGCCACCCTCGATGAAGCCCACGCCGTACTCGTCCAGCATCCGGGCCACGGCGAGCTTGTCGGCGACCGAGTACGAGATGCCCTCGCGCTGGGCCCCGTCACGCAATGTGGTGTCGTAGACGTGGAAGGCGTCAGGGCGCGTCATGGTCTGTCCTCACGTTCGGTGCCCATCGTCCGCCAACGAAAAAGCCCCCCGCGGGTGCGAAGGGCTGCGCGTCGACGTATCGACGCGCTAGTTAATGATGATGGCGGTGCGGAACACAGTGGCAGTCTGCCACACCGCACCGCCACCACGCTCAGCGACTGCCGCCGCCGCCGATGCTGCGCCAGTCGTGGCTGCATCCCGTCCGAAATGTGCAACCACGACTGACGCAGTTCCGAGTGATCAGCGAGCGGTTCCCTCAACGCCAAAGGACTGGTACGCCTTCATGACCTTCGCATGCCACTTGTTGTTGACGGTGCTGAGGCGGCTCACGGTTGCCTGCTGCTGCGCGAGGGTCTGCGTAGCCGGGACGTAGCGGCTCACCAGCGTCTGCACGATGGCCAGACCCCGCTGCGTCGTGAGCGTCTGCACATAGCCCCGCGTGCCGTCATCCACGTATGTCACGCCGGAGCCCACGCTGGTCCGCGTTGCATCCGTGAAGTCCGTGCCCTGCTGGGCCGGCACCATGGTCTCGCTCTCAGTCGGATGCTTGGCGTCGTCCGAGCAGCCCAGCTTGCGAAGCGCGACCAGCGCCGCGTCGGCCTCGGCCTGGGTCGCGTACTGGTAGATGGCGATCCACCCGCTCGTATCCGGATTGACCTGGTAGTTCACCGAGCCGACGACCGGTGCCTTCGGCAGGGTGACCGCGCCCTTCATCGACCAGCACATGGTCGGCGCCTCGTTCTTGTCGACGCGATAGAGGTACTGCTGCCATGAGCCAAGCGTGGTGGGCATCTGGACACGCAGAACGGTCTGCTGCAGCATCTGCGGATCCATCGGTCCCTGATCTGCGGCATGTGCCGCGGGCGCGCTCAGGGTCAGCGCGAGGGCCAGCGTGGTCAGGACACCGATCATTCGTCGAGTAGTCATGCTCACAGTCTCGACCTATACCCGGGTCGTTGCCAAGCGGAACTATCGGCGGGCCGGATTCTCCGTCAGCAGATGGTGTGCAGCCACCCGTGCTCATCGGGCTCGGCGCCCGTCTGGATGTCGAGCAACGCCTGGCGCAACTGCATGGTGACGGGGCCGGTACGTGCCCCCGAGACCTGCCAGGCACCGGACGTGCGTGACTTGACCTCGCCAACCGGTGTGATCACCGCCGCGGTCCCGCAGGCGAACACCTCGGAGATCTCGCCGCTCGCGCAGCCCTCGCGCCAGTCGTCGACGCTGATCTGGCCCTCTTCGGCGCGCAGGCCGAGGGACTCGGCCACCGTGAGCAGGGATTCGCGCGTGATGCCCGGCAGCAGCGAGCCGGTCAGTCGCGGCGTGACGAGACGAGCGGAGTCGCCCGTGCCGTACACGAAGTACAGGTTCATGCCGCCCATCTCCTCGATCCAGCGACGCTCGATCGCATCGAGCCAGACCACCTGGTCGCAGCCGTGGGTGGCCGCCTCCGCCTGCGCGAGCAGGGATGCGGCGTAGTTGCCCGCGCACTTGGCCTCACCCGTCCCACCTGGTGCCGCCCGCACGTAGTCGTCGGAGATCCAGACGCTGACCGGCTTGAGCCCACGGGGGAAGTACGCACC
>CAJAKT010000078.1 GCA_903940375.1 uncultured bacterium
GTTCAATGTCGAGCACGAGCTCGTCAAGGAGGGTGTTCGTGACAAGGCCGACGTCATCTACATCACGAACGAGTCGCAGCTCGGCGACTTCGGCATGGACGGCATGAACTTCGGCCACAAGGGCGATGTCATCCCGAGCCAGATGTTCACCGAGTCGCTCTTCCAGGAGCGCGGGGTCAAGGCGATCATGTCCGCGCATGTGGAGAAGGTGGAGCCCGGCGTCGCCTACTACGAGCAGGTCGACGGCACCAAGGGTGAGCAGCCGTTCGACTTCGCGATGCTGCTGCCGCCCTTCCGTGGCGTCGACATGGCAGCGTTCGACAAGGACGGCAATGACGTGACATCGACGGTGTTCGCGCCGAGCGGCTTCATGAAGGTCGATGCCGACTACACCGCGAAGCCGTACGAGGAGTGGAAGGCCAGTGACTGGCCGAAGACGTACCAGTCCGTGGCCTACGGGAATGTCTGGGCCGCCGGCATCGCCTTCGCCCCGCCCCACCAGATGTCCCGCCCGCGCACCAGCCCGAACGGCACCGTCATCGCACCTGCACCGCCGCGCACGGGGATGCCGTCGGGCGTCATCGGGCGAGCGGTTGCGCAGACGATCGCCGGCCGGATCAAGGACGGTGCGGCCGGCAAGGTCCACACCGCGTCGATGGCCGACATGGGCGCCGCCTGCATTGCCTCTGCGGGCAAGGGCTGGCGTACCGGACAGGCCGCCGCCATGACGGTCTTCCCGATCATCCCCGACAAGGAGAAGTACGGGGAGATGGGTCGCGACACCAAGGAGACCTACGGCGAGATCGGACTCAGCGCCCACTGGATGAAGGTGATGCTGCACTACCTGTTCATCTACAAGGCGAAGGCCCGGCCCCTGTGGTTCCTCATCCCGGAATAGACGAGCGGAGCATCATGTCCAACATCACGACCTTCCCGGATGCGCACCTGCCGACCGAGGGCGAGCTGCGTGCGCGCAAGAACGTGCTGATCCAGGTCTGGCGATTCGCGATCCTCAACGTCAAGATGATCGTGATGGTGACGAAGGGCCACCACTGATCCGCTTCAGGACCCGTCGGGAAGTCCCGGGTGGTGCCGTGTGGGATGCTGGCGCAGACCCCTGGGAGCGATTGCATGGAACTCGACATCAATGTGGTGTCCTACCGCAACCTGAGCGATCGGATGCAGGGGCTGCATGACCAGTTGCTGGAGTTCGCACCTGACATCGAGCGGATCGCGTGCGCCCTGTACGACGCGTCGGACGATCTCCTCAAGACCTTCATCAACTCCACCCGCAACGGCGAGGTCCTGCGCTCGTACCAGTACAAGCTCAGTGACAGCGAGTCGCTGAGCCACCTCGCCCGCGAGAAGCAGTTGCGGCACCTGACCGGTATCCAGGAACTCCTCAAGCCAACGACTGTTCACTCCGATTACGTTCTCAGTGAGGGTTTCGAGTCCTCGTTCACCGTGCCGATGTACTACCAGGGCGACTTTCTCGGCTTCATGTTCTTCGACTCACGACAAACCGACACGTTCACGCCGCAACTCCAGCGGGAGCTGATCCTGAACGCGAACCTGATCACTATGGCCATTGCCAACGAACTGATGGCCATCCGCTCGATCGTCGGCACCGTGAGCATCGCGCGTGACTTCGCGGAGTTCCGCGATCTCGAGACGGGCGCCCACCTGCAGCGCATCGCTCGCTATGCCCGCATCATCACCAGGCAACTCACGTACGTTCTCGACCTGGAGGACGAGTTCGTCGAGCACGTGTTCCTGTACTCGCCCCTTCACGACATCGGCAAGATCGCCATTCCTGATCGCATCCTGCTCAAGCCGGGCAAGCTCGACGCTGACGAGTGGGAGATCATGAAGACCCACACGACCCGGGGTCGAGAGATGATCGACATGATCACGTCGGACCTGCACATCGACAACCTTCCCGATGACGAGGTGCTGCGGAACATCGTCGAGTTCCACCACGAGGCGATGGACGGTAGCGGCTACCCGTCCGGACTCGCGGGCGAGGACATCCCCCTCGAGTCACGGATCGTTTCCGTGGCCGACGTCTTCGATGCACTCACCAGCCACCGGCCCTACAAGCGGGAGTGGACGGTCGAGGAGGCTTTCGCGGAGCTCGATCTGATGGTCGACAGCGGAAAGCTTGATCCGATGTGCGTGAACGCGATGAGGGCGGCCCGCGCCGAAGTGGAAGACGTGCTCGCCAAGCACCCCGAGCACACCTGAGACATCACACCGGCAGTTGGCCCCGTACGACACTGGTGATGCTGTGTCCGGCGTTGCCATCGAAGTGCTCGACCGAGACATCGATCACGGGGAAGGCGTTGACGTCCATGCCGTCCGGCAGTGCGAAGTGCCCGACGTGCCCGGGATTCAGTGTTCCGATCGCGACCATCGTCGACGTATCGGCAGTCGCCATCCAGACCTCGTAGTAGCCGTCTGCCACGAGCGGCAGGTCGGGGACGCTCACGGTGAGCACGTTCCCGCTTGAGCTGCGTTCGATCATGGCTTGACCGGCGAACCCGGAATCCTCCACCTGTGTGAGCGCCGCCTCGGCGACGAGTTCGGGTGCATTCCGGTCGCCGAGAAGTCCACCGACGAGGGCACCGCCGGCTAGCACGCCAACGGCAGCCGCTGCTGCGGCCACCAGCCAGAGGCGGGAGCGACCGGACCGGCGCGCTGAAGTGATCGGGGTGACAGTGGCCTGCGGGCCCTCAGCAAGTTCCGCGGCAATTGACGTCCACACCGCTGCCGGCGGTGTCACGGGGTGGTCGGATTCCGTGAGGGCACGGCCCGAGGCCACGACGGCAGCGAGCTGCTCGAGATGGGCACGACAGCGCGCGCAGTCACGCAGGTGCGTCTCGTCGGTCGGGCTTGCGGGCTCCCCAAGCGCGATCACCGCCAGATCATCGTCATCACAGTGCAACACGGTCCACCTCCAATCTCGTGCGAAGCCGGTCGAGGGACCGGCGAATGTGGCTCTTGACGGTGCCGAGCGGCAGATCGAGCAGGCTGGCGATCTGGCCGTGGGTCAGGTCTTGGTAGAAGGCCAGTTCGATGATGCGGCGCTGCGGCTGGCCGAGCCTTTCGAGCTCGTCCGCCAGCAGGACCCGATCGACAGCTGCATCGGCCGAGGGCGCGGACGCCTCCTCAGCCACCGTCGCGGCTACTGCCGACACCCGACGTGAGTCGCGCGAGCGTTCCTCCCAGTGGTCGGCAATGCGGCGGCGGGTGATGGTCATGATCCAGCCGGGGAGGGAGCCCTTGGCAGGGTCGAATCCGTGCCGGCCGCGCCAGGCGCTGACGAATACGGCCTGGGTCACGTCGGCGGCGTCAGCGGCATTGCCGGTCGCCCGCAGGGCGGAGGTGTAGACCAGCGGAGACCAGCGCTGGTAGGCCTCGGCCAGGGCGCTGTCGTCGCCCGTCTGGA
>CAJAKT010000079.1 GCA_903940375.1 uncultured bacterium
CTACCAGCAAGCGTCTCGACGACCACTTTGCCGATCTCCTCATCGCCGATCCTCGCGAACCGACCACATGGGATATCGCCACCGAACTCGTCAGCCATCGCTGTGAGCACGCAGGGAATGCTCTCTCCACGTGCTGCCCAGGCAGATGCGTAGGTGCTGTGGGTATGCACCACGCCACCGACCGAAGGAAGGTTTCGGTAGACGTACGCGTGCGATGCCGTATCGCTACTCGGGGCGAGCGTTCCGCCCACGGGCTGGCCCTCGAGGTCGCACAGCACCATGGCCTCGGGCGTCAGATCGTCGTAGGACACGCCACTCGGCTTGATGAGGAACAGGTTCTCGCCGGGAATGCGCTGGGAGACGTTGCCTGCGGTCCACACCACGAGGCCGGCCTCCACGAGCTGCTGATGCAGTGCCACGAGGTCGACCCGGATCGACTGCTCAGTCTCGGCTGACGATGTCATCGCGCGAGCACCTCCCGGCGCAGGGCTTTGAGGTTCAGCATCACGTCGTTCACCCCTCGTCCGAAGTAGTCGTGCAACGTCACGTACTCGCGGTAGAGCCGGTCATAGATCACCCGGTGCGTCGGATCCGGCACATATGCGGCCCGACGAATTCGACCCATGCGCTCGGAAGCGATCCGCACGTCAGGGTAGGCACCCGCAGCAACAGCAGCATGGATGGCTGATCCGAGGGCCGGACCCTGCTCCGAGTCGAGGACGCTCAAAGGCAGGCCGACGATGTCGGCGTACAACTGCATGAGCACGCCGTTCCTCACCAGTCCTCCCGCGCACACGAGCTCTCGGACGGGCACGCCCGCAACGTCAAACGCCTCGACGATGACGCGGGTCCCGTAGGCCGTGGCCTCGAGCAGCGCCCGATAGATCTCGTGCGGCTGCGTCGCCATGGTGATACCGAGCACCATGCCGGATAGCTCGTGGTTGACCAGCACCGACCGGTTGCCGCTGATCCAGTCCAGGACGGCCAGCCCGTGCTCACCCGGCCGCAGTTCAGAGGCGAGTTCCGAGAGGTACTCATGGATCCCCAGTCCACGCGCGTCTGCCTCTGCGTAGATGCGACCCGGCACGGCCGTGTCGACGAACCAGGCGAAGATGTCGCCCACCCCTGACTGCCCAGCTTCGTAAGCCCAGGATCCCGGGGTGATGCCGTCGGCGACAACCCCGCACATGCCCGGCACTTCTGCCAGGGACTCCCCGTTCATGACATGACAGGTCGACGTGCCCATCACGGCCAGCATCTGCCCGGGCTCTATCGCTCGCGCCGCGGGGGACGTGACATGCGCATCGACATTGCCCGTCGCCACGGCGATGCCCACAGGCAGCCCCGTCCACGCCGCTGCCTCCTGCGTGAGACCTCCGACGCGCTCGCCCAGCTGCGCGGTCTCCCATGCGACCTTGGTCGTGAAGAAGTAGGCAAGTTCGGGATTCAGGGCGGTAAGGAACTCCGCGGACGGGTAGGCCCCGTCCTGTCGGACCGCCTTGAACCCGTCGGTCGTCACATTGCGGACGTACCGACCGCATAACTGCCACACGATCCAGTCAGCAGCCTCGACCCAGTGGTCCATTCGCTCGTAGACCTCAGGGTCCTCCTCCAGCAACTGCAGGCCCTTGGCCAGCTCCCATTCGCTCGACTGCTTGCCCCCGTAGCGCGCGATCCACGACTCACCACGCTCGTGCGCAGTCGCATTGATTCGATCGGCGTGCGGCTGCGCGGAGTGGTGCTTCCACAGCTTCACGTACGCGTGTGGACGACCGGTGAACTCCGGAAGCTCACACAGCGGGGTGCCATCGGACGTGGTCGGCAGGACGGTGCACGCTGTGAAGTCCGTGCCGATGCCGATCACGTCGGCTGGATTGACTCCGGACGCGGCCAGGGCCTCGGGAACCACTGTGCGCAGCACGTCGATGTAGTCCGACGGCACCTGCAGGGCCCACTCTGCCGGGAGTCGTTCACCCGTGGCGGTGAGAGTGCGCTCCATGACTCCGTGCAGGTAGGGCGCGACGGCCGACCCCATCTCCGCACCGTCCGACACTCGCACGACCAGCGCCCGACCAGAGAGCGTCCCGAAGTCGACGCCGACGACGTAACTCTCCACCGAGGATTCCGACTGTTCGGGCACAGACGTACTATTCCGCACTCGACAGGAGCGCCAACGCTGGAGGCGGCGAGAGGGTCTTCTGGGGAAATCCCCAGACAACGCGTCACCAGGCAGCCATCCGCCCTACGTTGCCCGTATGGGCGACCACGACCTGATGCGCAAGCTCCTCGTCGTAGAGGACGACACCTTCACCGGTGCCCTGCTGGCTGACGTCCTGCGCTCGCATGGATTCGAGGTTCGGGTCGAGCATTCAGCTGCCGAGGCACGCAAGGCGATGGACTCCTACGACGCCGACGGCGCCCTCATCGACATCCAGCTGGGCGATGGCCCATCGGGTGTAGCGCTGGCCCACCTCTTCCATGACCAGTACCCCGAATGCGCACTGGCCTTCTTGACCCGCTTCCCCGACCAGCACGCAGCCGGCCTGGTCGACGCAGACATCCCTGAGGGGTGCGGGTTCCTGAGAAAGGACAGGATCGCCGACAGCGACTACCTGATGGCGGCA
>CAJAKT010000080.1 GCA_903940375.1 uncultured bacterium
GAGGCGGCCGGCATCAAGGGCCGCGAGCGCGACAGTGAAGCCGCCGCCCTCGGTGCCCATCAATCGGTCGGCATCGACGCGCACGTTGTCGAGAATCACCTGAGCGGTCGGCGACGCCGTTGCGCCCATCTTGCGCTCGGGGGGTGCGGAGGAGAGTCCGGGTGCTGATCCATCGATGAGCAGGCAGCTGATGCCGCGGGCGCCCTCGTCGCTCGTACGCACCATGACCGAGTAGAAGTCGGCACGCCCGCCGTGCGTGATCCAGGCCTTGGTGCCGTTGACCGTGTAGGCATCACCGTCACGGACCGCTGCCGTGGTCAGGGCGGCCGCATCGGATCCGGAGTGCGACTCGGAGAGGCAGTAGCCGCCGATCAGCTCGCCACCGACCATGTCGGCGAGCCAGCGATCGCGCTGCGCATCGGAACCGAACACTGCGAGGGGGAAGCAGGCCAGGTAGTGCACGCTGACGCTCACGCCGATGCTCATCCACGCGCGCGCTACCTCTTCGAGCACCTGGAGGGTGACCTCGTAGGGCTGCTCGGCGCCGCCGTACTGCGCGTCGAACGGTAGGCCTAGAACTCCGAGTTCGCCCAGGCTGCGCAGTGCGTCGCGCGGGAACGTGGATGATGCCTCGTCGGCAGCAGCACGCGGGGCGAGCTCAGCGGCCGCGAAGTCCTCCACGAGAGACAGAAGATCGACGGACTCCTCGGTGGGCATGAGTCGCGTGACGGAGGCGCCCTTCCAGACGTAGGCCATCAGACCACGACCAGTTCACGTGGCTGGTGGTTGGCAACGAGCACTCCGTCGGCGGTGGCGATCACGATGTCCTCGATGCGGGCACCGAACTTCCCTTCGACGTAGAAGCCCGGCTCGATGCTGAACGCCATGCCTTCATCGAGCACGGTGTCGTTACCGGAGACGATGTAGGGCTCCTCATGCGTCTCGAGCCCGATGCCATGGCCGGTGCGGTGGATGAACAGGTCGCCGAGTCCGGCATCGCTGAGGACGGTGCGCGCAGCCGCATCGACGCTGGCACACGTGACGCCCGCCCGCGCCCATGCCACCGCGGTCTGCTGCGCCTGCAGGAGAACCGCGTAGTGATCGATGAACTCCGCTGGTGGCTGTCCGATGGCGTACGTGCGCGTGCAGTCGCTTCGGTAGCCATCGGGCATCGTGCCGCCGATGTCGACGACGACGACATCGCCCTGCTCGAGAACGCGATCGGACACCTCGTGGTGCGGACTGGCCCCGTTGGGACCACTGCCGACGATGATGAAATCGACTCGCACGTGCCCTTCATCGAGGATCAGCTCGGAGATCTGTGCCCCCACTTCGCGCTCGGTCCGTCCGGCGCGCAGCAGCTCCGGAACCGCCGCGTGCACGCGGTCGATCGCCTCGCCCGCAGAGAGCAGGGCGGCGATCTCGGTGGCGTCCTTGCGCATGCGCAGATGCGAGATGACGGGTCCGGCCAGGGTCTGCTCGGCGCCCGGCAGGGCGGCGCGCAGGGCCAGCACCTTCTCTGCCCACATGTGGTTGTCGAGTGCGACGGTGGCCGCACGCGGAATCAGGCTGGCCACCAGAGCGTAGGGATCGTCGTTCTCACCCCAGGTGCGAATGGCCAGGCCCAAGGAACCGATCGGGCTCGCCTTCGCGGCCAGCACCTCTAGTCGCGGCGCGACAAGAACCGGGTCGCCTTCCGCCGGTACGACGAGGCAGGTGAGTCGTTCAAGCGGCACCGCGTCGTAGCCCACGAGGTACCGCAGATCCGGACCCGGCGTGATGAGGACGGCATCGACTCCGTTGGCCACCGCCAGGGCCTGGACGGATGCGAGCCGA
>CAJAKT010000081.1 GCA_903940375.1 uncultured bacterium
CGCTCAACGGGAGGGGGGCTCGGCGTCCCGGCGGGAGAGGGCGGCGAGCCGGTCGTTGTAGGCCCGCAGCTCGGCATCGTCGTCGCGGTCGGCCTGACGATCGTTCCGCGTGGCCTCCCGGTCGTCGCTGCGCGCCCACTGAACAGCGATCACGATGAGGACCAGCAGGCTCGGGATCTCGGAGAGTGCCCAGGCGATCTGCCCACCGTTGAGCGTGTCGCGAAGAGGGTCCGTTACCCATTCGGGCCGCACCACCCCGTACCACTCGACAGCCATCGGCGTCGTCCCGCTCATGATCACGACGGCGAAGAACCCATGCACCGACAGGGCGAGGAGCAGCATCATCAGCCGGCCCCAGTAGGGCAGCGGCTTCGGCCGGGGGTCGATGCCGATCAGCACCCAGTAGAAGAGGTAGCCGGAGGCAATGAAGTGGAACTGCATCGCCACGTGTCCGACATGGCTGCCCATCAGCCAGCCGAAGAGTGGCGTCATGTACAGCCCGTAGAGCCCGATGACATAGATGAAGAAGACGTAGAACGGATTGGTCAGCAGGCGGGTGATCCAGCTGTGCAGGAACCAGATGAGCCACTCGCGTGGACCCCGCTCATTGCCGACGGCCGGCTTGAGTGCGCGCAAGGCGAGGGTGGCCGGCGCGCCCAGCACCAGGAAGATCGGGCCGAGCATCGTGAGGGTCATGTGCTGCAGCATGTGCAGTCCGACGGACACCTGCGCGTAGACGGAGATGCCGGCATTCGTGCACCACATCACGACGGCGAGGCCGGTGAGCCAGCAGATCGTCCGCATCACCGGCCACTTGTCACCGCGGCGTACCAGTCGCACGACGCCGGCGAGGTACAGCACGCCCGCGATGATGCAGCCAGTGAGGAACAGCGGATCCAGATGGAAGCCGAACACGACATTCGACGTCGTGGGCGCCGGCGGATAAAGGAAGCCGAGCAGACTCTCGCCGTAGCTGGGCAGAAGTGCCTCGATGCGAGGAGGAGGACTGGACGCGAGTGCCACACCCAGTCCCACGGCAACCGCCATGACGAGCAGCTCGAGTCCGGCGATCCGCGCGAACACCATGCCACGTGACGACGTGCCGAGGTTGTCGATGATCCGTGCACGAATGATCCAGCCGAGGACGGCAAGAGCGAGGATGAGGAGGGTCTTGGTGACGAGGACCTGGCCGTACCCGGTTGTCAGAACCTGCGCGGGCGTATCAAGGCGCGTGTAGGCATTCGCGGCACCACTTGCGGCGAGCAGGATGATTGCGATGACGGCGATGGTCGAGAAGCGCCGGACGGCACGGTCAAGTGGCATGTCGCGTCGTGCGGCATGAATGGCAAGCGCCATCAGTCCGCCGATCCACACGACGGCGGCGAGGGCGTGCGCAACACCTGCGGTGGTGGCGAGGGCATGGTCACCGAGTCCGGCACTGTGCCCGGCGAGTGCCGGCAGTGAGGTGGCTGCAATAGCGACGAGGGTCCAGGAGGCTGCGGCACCGGTAGTTGCGCTGGTGATGGCCCCGATGCAGACGACGGTGGCAAGGATCGCCATGAACAGCAGCGCGCGCGTCGTCGGGATCTCGTTGGCATAGGTGGAGACCAGATCCGGCGACGCCGCCTCCGACAGCGGGATGCCCAGGACATTGGCGAGCTCGAGGAACAACTCGACCATCGCGAGGACGGCCCAGATCGCCGCGGAGATCGCAGCGTTGCGTAAGTCATGTCGGCCGGTGCGTGAGACGACACCGTCCTTGCCGGACGGATCCAGGATCGACGCTGCGAGGAGCCAGCCGACGGTTGCGATCCCGGCCAGATCGGTCAGCAGCCGGACGATCGGCGTGCCCCACCCGACGGTGGCACCGGGATCGGGGAGGCCGGGCAGCGCCGACTCGTAGGAACCACCGGCGACGACGAGTCCGAACGCCGTGGCGATCACAGCGAGCGCGATCAGGGATACGCCTACCAGTGCGAGCGGCAGGGGGGAGGTACGTACGGGAGTCCGGGTACTCATGGTGTGCCGCTGCCCCGGCGTCGCAGCATGAACAGGAAGCCGATGGCGATGCCGACTGCCAGCCCGCCGGCGATGGCGGCAAGGCCACCCACGGGAAGCGAGGAGGTTTCGGAGTCAGGCTCCGTGGTGACGGGAGGGGTGACGCTTCCGACCGGTGAGGGCACCGGTGCCGGCGATACCGCAGGTGGCCCGGCCGTGAAGGCGATAGATCCGCTGACGGGATGTCCGTCCTGTGAGACGACGCGGTAGTTCACGGTGTAGTCGGGACCGGTGAGGCCGGCTGGCCAGGACACCGTGACGTACGCGCCGTCGACGACGAGGTCGAGGACCCGGATCACCATGCCGTTGCCGTCGGCGACCGACACGTTCACGGTCTCGGGGAGCAGGTCCTCGCTGAAGGTCATGAGCACCTCGGCGGGCACGGTATCGAGGCGCGCGCCGTCGGCGGGATCGCTGAGGAGGAGTTCGGTGTGGGCGTTGGCGGCGGGCGCGTGGGCAATCAGGAGAAGCAGAATCGCCATCAGGACAGAACCGAGGGTCGCACGCTTCACGGTGTGAGCGTACGACCCTCGGGACGGACGTTGCTTAGAAGGCCTCTTCGGAGAGGTCCATCAGATCGAGCGTGGTGGCCTCTGCCACGACTCGCTCAGCCGTCAGGAGGGGCAGCCGGTTGCGGGCGAACCAGCGGGCCGTCTGGATCTTCCCTTCGTAGAACAGGCGGTCGCGGTCGGACGGCCCGGCTGCCAGCGCCTGTGTCGCCACCTCGGCCTGCCGAAGCAGCAGCCAGCCGATGATCAGGTCGCCCGTGGCCATGAGCAGCCGGGTGGTGTTGAGGCCCACCTTGTAGATCTCGCGGGAGTCCTGCTGCGACGCCATCGCCCACTGGCCGAGCAGTCCGACGATGCCCTGCACGTCCTCGAGGGCAGTGCCGAGGAGCTCTCGCTCAGCCGCGAGCTGTCCCGAGCCTTCGTCACCCTTCACCGTCTCGGTGATCTGCGCGGCGAGATTGAAGATCGCCTTGAACTGGTCGCGGATCATCTTGCGGAAGAAGAAGTCCAGGCCCTGGATCGCCGTCGTGCCCTCGTACAGGGTGTCGATCTTCGCGTCGCGGATGTACTGCTCGAGTGGGTAGTCCTGCAGGAAGCCGGAGCCGCCGTATGTCTGCAGCCCGACCGCGAGCATCTCGTACGAGCGCTCGGAGCCGACACCCTTGACGACGGGCAGCAGCAGGTCGTTCATCCGCTCGGCCATGTCGAGGTCGATGTCGGTGTCGCCAGCCTCAGCGAGCTCGATGAGGTCCTGCCAGCCGGCCGTGTAGGCGATAAGGGCGCGCAGGCCCTCGGCATACGACTTCTGCAGCATGAGGCTGCGACGGACATCGGGATGGTTCGTGATGGCAACACGCGGTGCCGTCTTGTCGGTCTGTCGCGTGAGATCGGCACCTTGCACGCGCGTCTTCGCGTACTCCAGTGCGTTCAGGTAGCCCGTCGAGAGCGTGGCGATGGCCTTGGTGCCCACCATCATGCGCGCATACTCGATGACCTTGAACATCTGCGCGATACCGTCATGCACGTCGCCGACGAGCCAGCCGATGGCCGGCTCGTTCTCGTTCTCGCCGAACGTGAGTTCGCAGGTGGTCGAGACCTTCAGACCCATCTTCTTCTCGACGTTGGTGGCGTAGACGCCGTTGCGGCCGCCGATCTCACCGGTCTCGAGGTCGACGAAGTACTTCGGGACCACGAAGAGCGACAGTCCCTTGGTGCCGGGGCCTGCGCCGTCGGGGCGAGCGAGGACGAGGTGGACGATGTTGTCGACCATGTCATGCTCGCCGGACGTGATGAAGCGCTTGACTCCCTCGATGCGCCACGTACCGTCGCCGTTGTCGAAGGCCCGTGCGCGACCCGCGCCGACATCCGATCCGGCATCCGGCTCGGTGAGGACCATGGTCGCGCCCCAGCGCTTGTCGATGATCAGCTCGGCCCAGCGCTTCTGATCTGCGTTGCCGAGGTGATCCAGGATCGATGCGAAGCCGGGGCCGGACATGAACATGAAGGCCGCCGGGTTGCTGCCCAGCATCATCTCGGAGGCAGCCCACCGCAGCGACGGGGGAGCACCGGTGCCGCCCAGGTGCTCGGGCAGGTCCAGACGCCACCATTCGGAGTCCATCAGCGCGTCGTAGGACTTCTTGAAGCCCTCGGGCATGGTGACGGACTTCGTCGCCGGGTCGTAAACGGGCGGGTTCCGGTCGGCGTCGGCGAACGGCTCGGCGAGGGGGCCGACCGACAGTCGCTCGACCTCGCGCAGGACATCGCGCGCGGTGTCGACGTCCATCTCGTGGTACGGGCCCTTGCCCATGCGATCGCCTGCGCCGAACACCTCGAACAGGTTGAACTCGAGGTCGCGCAGATTGCTCTTGTAATGGGGCATGGTCGTACCTCCGTAGTTACCGGCCAGTAACTCCATGATGCTACTGACCGGTAACTTTGGCAAGACGGCTCCCCGATGGCGTTGATTGGCCCCACTGCGGCCATCAGGGACCTTGGGGTGGGAAGAATGGCCCTGTGACGTCGCCCTGGGTGGACTCGAAGACGCCGGTCGGCCCGCCGACCTCGGCGAATCCGACCGTCCGCCAACTGCTGTACGCAGCGATCGTCACGGGTTCGTGGTCCGGCCTCATCTGCGTGCTCATCTATCTGATCGCCCGGCTCGCGGGGATGGACTTCACCGTGACCGGCAGCCTTGCTGAGGCCCTGGAGCCGGTCACGTGGCTCTTTGCCCTGCTCGTCCCCCTCGCGTTCGCGGTCGCCTTCGCGATGCTCGCCGCCCTCATCCGGGGGTGGCAGCACGCGGGTCGCATCACCTACTGGGCGGGCACGCTGGCAGCGCTCGTCTCACTGGCGGGGCCCCTGGTCCAGCCGAGCGAGGTCGGCTGGTTCACCCGCATCGTGCTGGCCTCCATGCACGTCGTCACCTGGTTCCTGGTGGTGCCTCAGATCGCCCGCATCATCGGCGACTCTGAGCCCGGGCAGTCCGTCGCACGCGATGAGTAGCGACTCTCGGGAGCGCCGATCGATGCCGGTGGCGCTCGTCATCGGCATGCGACCGCGTCAGTGGCTCAAGAACGTGCTGGTGTTCGCCGCACCGCTTGCGGCTGGCTCCCTCCTCGAACCCGACGTCCTGCTCCCCAGCGTCATCGCCTTCATCGCCTTCTGCCTCATGTCCAGCGCCACGTACCTCATCAACGACATCAGAGATGTGGACGCCGATCGAGCCCACCCCACCAAGTGCAATCGCCCCATCGCGGCAGGTGACCTTTCGCCTGCGGTCGCCGCAACGGCCGCGCTGGTGCTCGCTGCGGCGGCGCTCGGCCTGGCCCTGTGGGTCAACGTCGGCCTGTTCGGCGTGGTCCTCGCCTATGCCGTGTTCACGCTGTCGTACTCCCTGTTCCTGAAGCATGAGCCGGTCGTCGAACTCGCACTGCTGTCGATGGGATTCCTGCTGCGAGCGATCGCCGGCGGTGTGGCCGCGCAACTGCCGATCTCACCCTGGTTCCTCATCGTCGCGGGCTTCGGCTCGCTGTTCATGGCAGCGGGGAAACGCTTCAGCGAGCTCGATCGGTCGCTGAAGGCGGTGACGGACGGGTCGGAGCAGGGCATCCGGCGACGCAGCCTCGATGGCTACACGCTGCCCTATCTGCGTTTCGTGTGGGGAACGGCAGCCGCCGTTGCCATCACGGCCTACTGCCTGTGGGCATTCGAGGTCGGGCTGCAGGAGTCGACTTTCCCGTGGGCCCAGTGGAGCGTGCTCCCCTTCGTGCTCGCGATCCTGCGCTACGCGGTCGACGTCGACAAGGGTCAGGCCGAAGCGCCGGAGGATGTCGTCCTGAAGGATCGTGCACTGCTGGCCATGGGCGCCATCTGGCTGGTCCTGTTCGCACTCGGCGCTCTGGGAGTATGAGGGGGATGAACGATGTGGTGTCACCCCTCGCCAAGCGCGACGACGAGCAGGTCCTGACGGGTTGGGGCCGCACAGCCCCGAGCGCCGCGACCGTTCGCGCGGTAAGTAGTGCCACAGACATCTGTGCGGCGATCACTGACAGCGGACCGCGCGGCGTGCTGGCTCGCGGTCTCGGCAGGTCGTATGGCGATGCTGCGCAGTCCGGCGGTGCCACTGTCCTTGATCTGTCCTCGCTCGCCGACATCGACCTGGACACCACGACACGTTCCGTCACGGTCGGCGGCGGCGCCAGTCTCGATGCCGTACTGAAGGCGCTGGTTCCCGCCGGCTACTTCGTGCCGGTGACCCCAGGGACGCGCATGGTCACGGTGGGCGGCGCGATCGCGGCGGATGTCCATGGCAAGAACCATCACGTCGAAGGAACTTTCGGTTCGCACGTCTCGCGCATGACGGTTGTCGACGGCCGGGGCGACGTCACCACCCTCACGCCCGATGAGACGCCGGAACGATTCTGGGCGACGGTCGGTGGCATGGGCCTGACGGGTGTCATCGTCGATGCGACATTCGACCTCATCCCGATCACCAGCTCGCTGATCTCCGTCGACACGGACCGCACCCGTGACCTTGACGACACGATGAGCCGAATGATCGCGGGCGATGACGCCTACCGCTACAGCGTGGCGTGGGTCGACAGTGCGCATCCGTCCGGCCGTGGAGTGCTGACGCGCGGCGACCATGCTCCGGTCGACCAGCTTCCGCCGGATGCTCGCCGGACAGCGCTTGACTACCGGCCGAAAGTCCTTGCTACTGCGCCGAAATTGGTGCCCAGCGGTCTGGTGAATCCACTGACGATGCGGGCCTTCAATGAAGCGTGGTTCCGCAAGGCGCCGAAGTCGCGCCACGGTGAGCTGCAGCAGATCGGGGCCTTCTTCCATCCGCTCGACATCCTGCAGGACTGGAATCGAGGCTACGGATCGGCGGGCTTCCTGCAGTACCAGTTCGCCGTGCCCGATGACGCGGGTCATCTCGTCGGCACGACTCTCTCGGCACTGCGCAAGATCGGTGCGATCTCACCGGTCACCGTGCTGAAGCGCTTCGGTGCGAGCAACCCGGCACCGCTGTCCTTCCCGCAGCCGGGCTGGACACTCGCGATCGACGTTCCGGCGGGGGTCAGTGGGCTGGCCGCCACGCTCGACCGTCTCGATGCGCTGGTGCTCGGAGCAGGTGGTCGCCTGTACCTGGCCAAGGACTCGCGGATGTCACCGGCGATGATGGCGGCGGCGTACCCGCGGCTCGGCGAGTGGCAGCGCGTGCGCGACGACATGGACCCGAACGGGGTCTTCACCTCTGATCTGGCAAGGAGACTCTCGCTGTGATGGATGCTCTGGGCGAACCGCAGTCCGTACTCGTCCTCGGCGGTGGCAGTGAGATCGCCCTCGCCACGGTCCTGGCTCTCCCGCGTGCGCGCTTGCGTCGCGTGGTCCTGGCGGGTCGACCATCGCCGGCCCTGGACGCCGCTGTCAGCACGCTCACCGCTGCAGGCATCAGCGGCGTGGCGACCGAGGCCTTCGACGCCGTCGACACGGCCAGCCATGCCGAGGTCATCAACCGGGTCTTCGACGGAGGCGACGTCGACATCGTGCTGCTCGCGTTCGGGGTGCTGGGTGATCAGGCGGAAGCCGAGGCAGACCCCGACGCAGCCGTGACGGTCGCGACGATCAACTACACCGGTGCGGTCAGTGCGGGGTTGCGGGTCGCGACCCGACTGCGTGCGCAGGGTCACGGTGTCCTTGTCGTGCTCTCGAGCGTGGCTGGCGATCGCGCCCGTCGGTCCAACTTCGTCTACGGCTCGACCAAGGCGGGGCTGGACGCTTTCGCGCAGGGCCTCGGCGATGCCCTGCATGGCTCGGGTGCCCGGGTTCTCGTGGTGCGTCCGGGCTTCGTGCGCACCCGGATGACCGAGGGTCTCGCCGAAGCCCCGATGACCATCGGGCCGGACGAAGTCGCCAAGGTGATCGTCACCGCACTGCGCAAGGGCCGCGAGACGGTCTACGCGCCCGGTCCGCTGCGCTTCGTGATGGCCGGGCTGAAGTCGCTCCCGCGGCCGGTCTTCCGTCGCCTACCGATGTAGGGCACGAACGAGGCTGAGGGCGCGTACCGTATGGCCATGAAGCGTCCGTTGTCCCTGACGATTGCTGTCGTGCTGCAGTGGGCGGCAGCGGTCGTCGGCATCATCTCCGGCTTTGATCTCATCGCTGCCGCATTCGAGATGTCAAAGGAGGGCGTCGCCCAGCAGATCGAGGGCGCCTTGGTGAGCCAGGGTGTTGTCGACGTGACGGGCGGCTTCGTGGTGGTGGGCGTGTTCGTGGCGGGCGTGGTCCTGCTCGCGATCGCGTTCCTACGGGTGATGGTCGCGCTGTATCTGGCCCGCGGTCACCGCTGGGCCCGCACCGTGGTGACCGTCCTGGTCGGACTCAGCCTGGTGACCGGCACCTCCTACCTTTTCCAGGGCTTCGTGCTCCGATTCGCGCTGACAGTCGTCGTCGACGTCGTGGTGCTCTGGCTGATGTTCAACGCCAGCTCGAGTGAGTTCATCCGTTCACGCACGTCAGAGGAATTGCCGGCACGTAGTTGAATGGTAAAGTAATCCTCGACTAGGAGGACCCATGCCCGCGATCACCGCTGACACCCTGACCCTGCCCCGGATCACGCCGATGTCCGAGGACACCGGCCGGGCCGTTGAGTCCGTGACGACCGCGCCGCTGGGCTTCGAGGGCGAGGGCTTCCCCGTGCACCGAGCCTTCGCCGGTGTGCCCCTGGAGGTCCTTGACCCCTTTATCCACATGGACCAGATGGGTGAGGTCGAGTACGCGGCCGGGGAGCCGAAGGGCACGCCGTGGCACCCTCATCGCGGTTTCGAGACCTTCACGTACCTCATCGATGGTGAGTTCATCCACCAGGACTCCAACGGTGGTGGCGGCACGATCGGCGGTGGTGGCAGCCAGTACATGACGGCCGGCGACGGCATCCTGCACATTGAGACGCCGCCTGCCGCCCTCGTGGAGTCGGGCGGTCTGTTCCATGGCCTCCAGCTGTGGATCAATCTGCCGCGCGCGAAGAAGCGCATTGCACCGCAGTACCAGGACCTCCAGGGCCACGACCTGAGGCTGCTGACCTCCACTGACGGCGGTGCTCTCGTGCGTGTCCTTGCCGGCTCAATCGACGGTCACGCCGGTCCGGGCATCTCGCACACTCCACTCGCGATCACGCACATCACGCTGGCTCCGGGAGCGCAACTGGTGCTGCCCTGGCCGGCCGAGTTCAACGCCCTCGCGTATGCGCTGTCTGGCTCTGGCACGGTCGGTGCCGAGCGTCGGCCCTTCGCCGGTGGCCAGCTCGCGGTGCTGGGTGCGGGTGAGTCGATCGTGCTGCAGGCCAATGATCAGCAGGAGACGCGATCGCCCAATCTCGAGGTGTTCCTGATCGGTGGCGTGCCGCTGCGTGAGCCGGTTATGGCCTATGGACCGTTTGTCATGTGCAGCAAGGCCGAACTGGTCGAGGCTTACGAGGACTACCAGGCCGGCCGCCTCGGGACCATCCCCGCTGACGCGATCCAGCCGCACCGCATCTAGCTCACCCGTCGGCACCCAGCCCACCCGCTCCTAGAGTTTGCCCATGGAGCCGACCCCTCAGGTGAACGTCCTGCACCAACCCCTCGAGGTCTGCAGCTTGGAGCCGCTGACTGGCTTCTACCGCGATGGCTACTGCAACACGGGTGCTGAGGACGTCGGCTCGCACACCGTCTGCGCGGTCGTCACCGCCGAGTTCCTCGATCATCAGCGACTGATCGGCAACGATCTGTCGACGCCGATGCCGCAGTACGGATTTCCCGGCCTGCAGCCAGGCGATCGGTGGGGTGTCTGCGCCGGTCGCTGGCTCCAGTCGTACGAGGCTGGCGTGCCGTCACCGGTCGTCCTGCGTGCGACTAACGAGGCTGCACTGGCCTACGTGCCGTTGGACGCACTGCAGTCGTGCGCGGCAGACGCACCGGACGATCTCGGCGAGCTGCTGGACCAATAGAGCGTCAGCGTCACTTGGTGGGGAATAGCCCCGACCGCTCCGCCCACAGTGCAGCCTGTGTTCGGTCCTGCACTCCGATTCGCGCGAAGATTCGGGTGAGGTGGGCCTTCACGGTCTTCTCGGCGATGCCGAGCCGCCGCCCGATCTCCTTATTCAGGAGACCTTCGCGAACGAGGCCAAGCACTTCGAGTTCGCGCTCCGACAACTGCGCACCATCGGTGCCGCGCTGCTCAGTTCCGCCACCGCGTTCGGCCCGCTCCGCGAGCAGGATCGCACCGATGCGCGCGTCCATAGGTGAGCCGCCGGCCGCGGCCGCTCGCACTGCGGCGACGATGTCATCGGGTGCAGCGTCCTTCAGCAGGTAGCCGCACGCTCCGGCGTCCAGGGCCTGGGTCACGCGCTGACGGTCGCCGAACGAGGTCAGCACGACGATGCGGGCCGCCGGGTCAATGGCGGTGATCGCCGTTGTCGCATCGATTCCGTCTACACCCGGCATAGACAGGTCCATCAGGACGACGTCGGGCCGGACTCGCTGGTACTCGTCGTTGGCCTCTGCGCCATCGGATGCGCTACCGACCACGGTGATCCCGTCCGCTGCGTCAAGAAGGCTCTGGAGGCCGGAGCGGATGACATGGTGATCGTCAACGAGCAGGACGGTGATCATCGCGGCACCTCGGCAGGAAGGGTGAGGGTGAGGACGGTGCCCTGCGGATCGGCAGGGCGCACCTCGAGTGAACCGCCGAGACGGACGGCAAGATCGGCGAGCAGGCGGAGACCGGCATGGCCGGATGCCGGGCGACGCCAGTCGATGCCCTGCAACCCGCTCCCGTCGTCATCCACGGTCAGCTGGACGCTGTTGCGCCCAGTCCGTTCGACGCGGACCTCGACGGTTGCGGCGTGTGCATGGGCGATCACGTTGCGCAACGCCTCCTGTGCGGTCCGGAAGATCAGCGCCTCGGTCTCCTCGGGAAGTCGGAGGTCGGGATCGATCTCGAGAGTCGTTTCGATGCCGCGGGTACGTGGGCCGGCGAGCAGACCGTCGAGGGCGATCGCCAAGCCGGCATCGCGCAGATTCGGGGGGTAGATCTCGATGAGAAGGGAGCGGAGGGCGCTGATGGACGTGCGGGTACTGGCTGCGGCACTGCCGACGGCCTCCGCCACTGTCGGATCGGGAATGCTGCTCGCGGCTGCAGCGAGGGAATACGAGATCCCGGTGAGGTCCTGAATCACCCCGTCATGAAGATCCGCGGCGATCCGGTGTCGCTCGTTCTCCGATGCATCGATCGCGCTCTGCAGCAGCTCCGCCTTCTCCACTTCATCTCGCTTGATGCGCGTGGCCAGCCACCAGGCGAGCGGGAGCTCGAGCAGCGCAAGCAGCAGCAGCCCACCGATGATGATGGGCGCGAAGCGCCACCAGATGCGCTGTGCGGACTGGTCGACCGCATCGAACCGGTAGTAGACCTCGAAGAGCACGGGCGTGCCATCGTCGAGGGTCACGGGCAGGTAGACCTCGAGCATGTGTCCGACGGACTGCTCGTACCGGTTCTCCGGCTTGGTCAGGTCGCTCGGCTCAGCCTCGATGCCGCCGTTCTCCAGGACCTCGCGCTCTTCGTCACCGAGGCTGTACGTCGTACCGATGAGCCGGGCCTCGTCGGAGTAGACGATCGTCCCGTCGGCCGACCAGACCTTGACGCGGGCGACATCAGGTCCCAGCACTGCCTCGCGGACCGTCTCGTCGACTGCCGCGATTGCCTCGGGATCCCCGGTCAGCAGTCCGGCCGGGACATCACGCATGGCGCTGGCTGCGAGCAGGCGCGTCTTCGACCTGGCGTCGGCAATCGCCTCCTGGGCGCCAGCCTGCTGGATGACCAGGAGGGCACCTACCGTGACGGCCACCATGACGGCCAGGGCGGCGAGGGTGAACAGCCCGAGAATCCGGCTACGGCGGACCCCTGAGCGCTGCACGGGCTGCAGCCTAGAGATCGAGAGCCCGGACATCTCGGACATAGTCCTAAGACCATCGCCCGATTGAACGCGGGACCTCCGTCCGCACAGACTTCAGGCACGCGGGACAGGCCCGCACCGAATTCTCTGGAGGAACCGTGCGCATGTCCCGCGTGAAGCGAGCCACCGTCATCGGAGCAGTCGTCATGGCCGTCGGCAGCGCTTTGCCGCTGGCCGTCGCAGCGCCCGCCGAGGCGAAGAGCTGCAAGTGGGCCGTCGTCTCGTACGACCCTGTCACGCACACCTCGATCGTGGCCTGCGTTGGCAGGAACCGTCCCTAGTTGATC